>JAATFK010000353.1 GCA_015655225.1 Solirubrobacterales bacterium
AACGGCTACGACGTCACCAACACGGCGACGGAGAACGGCCCCACGCCGCTTGCGACGGCGAGCCACCAGTTCACGACGCCGGGGCCGCAGACGGTCAGCTTCCAGGAGACCGGCGACTTCGGCGTCGTCCAGCGCACCGCGCAGGTGATCGTCCAGGCCTCGACGCCGCCGCAGGCGGCGTTCACGGCGAGCAGTTCGAGCGTGTTGGTCGGCCAGACGGTCTCGTTCGACGGGTCCGGCTCGAGCGCGGCGGACGGCACGCACGTCTCGAACTACCACTGGGACTACGGCGACGGCGTCGCCGAGGACAGCCAGACGCCCCAGATCGACCACAGCTACGCGGCGGCCGGGACCTACACCGTCACGCTGACGGTGCGCGGCAGCGACAACCAGGTCAGCACGGCGGCGACGCAGCAGGTGACGGTCACCGCGCCGAGCAGCGGCGGCCCCGGTGACGGCGGCGGCAACGGCGGCGGCGGCGGTAGCGGCGGCACACCGGGCACCGGAGGAGGCGGTGGCCCCACGGTCACCACGCCGCCTCCCGCCCCGAGAGTCGACCAGGTCCCGCCGAGCCTCGCGCCGAGGGCGTCGGGCGCGAACGGCGTCGTGACACTCGCACTCAGTTGCCCGACCGGGCAGTCCACGTGCGTCGGCACGGTCAGACTCCAGATCACGGAGAAGGTCAAGGTCGGCAAGGGCAAGAAGGCGAAGACGAAGACGAAGGTCGTCACCGTCGGCAGCGCCTCCTTCTCGCTCGCCACCGGCCAGAAGAAGTCGCTCGTCATCAAGCTCAACCACACCGGCAGCACGTTGTTGAGGAAGAGCAAGTCGCTCAAGCTCTCGATCGTGATCGCCGCGCACAACCGAGCCGGCAGAAGCGTCACGACGAGAACGTCGACGACGGTCAAGCCGGCGAAGGCGAAGAAGAAGGCGAAGAAGAAGTAACCCGACCCGCATCGCGTCGGATCGAGGGGCTCGGAGCCGGATGGCTCCGAGCCCCTCGTCGTTGGGCCTGTCTCGCTTCGCACTCACGAGCCCGGCGACGTCGCTGCCGACGGGTGCGCTGGAGGCCTACGTGGCCACGGACGATCCGCCGAGCTCGACGCTGATCGGAAGCTCCAGAGCCGCGAGTGGGACGACGCCGGTGACCGTTCCGGTCGCCTCGGTGCCGGTCACGGTCCTGATCAGGACGACGCTGAGACTGACGAACGTCCTGTTGGCCGACGCGTTCAGGACTGAGGCGCTGCAGAAGTACCTCAGCGTGATAGATCCGACCGACTTCACGGTCACCAGCGGCGCCAACAGCTGGCCGGTCGGCGCGACGATCGGGGGTCCGTTCACCAGCACCTTCACGACCAGCGGACAGGGAGCGTTGGGACAGCTCATCACCTACGCGCTGATTCAAACAATGGCATGGGCACGACCGGTGTGACGTACGCCGATCCGGTCGAGCCGAACCTCGGGGGCGAAACGCACGGCGGCGAGAGAGACTTCTTCGCCTACCTCGTCGGAGGGACCGGCTTCGCTCTCACCAACGGTCAGCTGCTCCTGAGCCCAGCCGGCACGAGCCTGCCATTCTACTCGGCGCTCCCGAGCACCATCCTCGGGCTCGCCCGGCAGGAGGCCGCCTTCGTCGGGTGAGCCGCGCACGGTTCCTCGTCGCGCCCGGCAGGCGCGACGGGGACCGCGACGGCGTCACGTCTTCTTCGTCGCGGGCTTCTTCGTCGCGGGCTTCTTCTTCGTGGCGGTGACCGGTCTCGCGTTGAAGGCGAGCTTCGTCGGCCAGCGCTTCACGTTCAGCTTCATGTCGATGCTGTGCTTGCCCTTGCGCAGCGTCACCAGGCGCGAGCGCGCGACGATCTTCCCGCCTCGGCGACCGATCAGCTGTATGCGGGCGGCGGCGGTCAGCGTGAACGTCATCCGCAGCGTGGTGCGGTGGATGATGCTCGGGGCCGAGACGTGTGTGACGAGCGCCGGAACCTTCTTCGTTCTCGCTCTCTTCGTCGTCCCGGGCGAATCTCCGCCGCTGCCGGTATCCGTGCCACCCTGGTCGATCGGGACCACGGGCGGAACCTGGTCCGCGAGCGACGTGTCAGGCGGCGGCGCGTCCGGCGGGATGAAGGGGATGCCGCCGTCCGGCGGCCGGTAGGTGATCACGCCGGCGAAGTTCGGGTCGCTGTCTTGCGGCAGCTGCGTCCCGTCCGTGAGGTGGAAGAGCCAGCCGTCGGAGGTGGCGGCCCAGCAGTCCTCGGGTCCCGGGCAGGCGATCGGACCGGCTGCCCCGCGCGGCCCGACGCCCTGGTCGGGTCCCAGCTGGACCGGCGCGGAGACCGCGCCGCTGGACGTCACGCGCACGACCCGCGCGATGCTGTCGTTCGAGTTGCTGAGCGTGAGCCACGCCGCTCCGGCGCCCGGGTCGGCCGCGACGCCGACCGGCGTCTGGTCCGCCGGGAGCGTGCCGAGGCGCGGGAGCACCTCGGTCCAGGTGCCCGAGCTGAAGCGCAGCGCGATCGGCTGCGGCGTCCCGGTGCCGGCCGGCGGCTTCTGACGTGAGGGCCCCGCGACGGCCCACAGCTGCGGCGTCCCGCCGAAGCTGCCGGACGGACTCCAGTCGGAGCTGAGCAGCAGGCCGGTGAGGCTCGTCGGCGCGACCGGCTTGCCGCTCGCGTCGCTCCCGTAGTCCGGCAGGGGCGGGCAGATCGCCTGCCCCGCGCAGGTCGGATCCGACGGCACGACGTTGCGGAAGATCGTGCTCGAGCCCGGCGGGGCGATCGTGTGCAGAACGGCCGGGTGCGCTGGATCGTCGGAGCCGAAGTCGTCCGTCGGGTCAAGGTTGACGCTCTCGAACAGCTGGGTCTGGAACGCGGCGATGTCCGTCACCGCATGATCCTGCGGCGAGGTCACCTCGGTGACGTTCCCGCCGTCCCAGTGGAGGTGGAAGGCGCCTCTTCCCGGTGCCGGGACGAGCCCGCCGCCGAACCAGCAGTCGCTCGCGTTGCGGCACGCGGCGGCGTTCATCGCCTGATAGGAGTCCGGTTGGTTCAGCGGCATCGCGTAGGAGCCGACGACCTGTCCGTTGAGGAAGTGGCAGAGCGAGATGTTCGCCAGCATCGCGATCACGCCGGTTTGGCCGGGGCGCTGGTCGGCGATCGTCCAGAACTCGTCCGGGCCGGCCCACGCGATCCGGCCGTTGCGGCCGCCGCAGACGGTCGAGAGCTGGTGCCAGCCGACGCCGTCGTAGGCATAGACGCCCATCGGCACGACGCCGGCGCTCGGCGTCGTCTGCGTCCCGCCCGTGATCAGGACGCCGCGGTTGGGCGACCAGAATCTGATGTCGCCGACATGCCCGAGGGCGACCGGGTACGGCGACGGCGCGGCGCCCTGCGGCGGCGGTGGGGCGATCGCGGGGGCGAACTGCCAGGTGGCGTCGGCGGCCGCGTGCGCCGGCAACGCGCCGGTCAGCGCGAGCGCCGCGCCGAGCGTCGCGAGCAGCGCGGCGCGGCGTCGGCGGGCGGGCAGCGGGCGTGCCGTGCGGCCGATGGCGCTCACGTGCGCCCCGCGGTCTTCGTGGCCGTCGTCTTCTTCGGCGTCGCCTTCGCCTTCGCCTTCGCCTTCGCCTTCGTCTTGGCGGCGTGGAAGGTCGCGACGAGGGCGACCTTGAGCCGGGCATGACCGCGCGCGCTGAACGTGACGGTGATCGCCGTGTCGAGCCCGTCCTTGCTCGCGGCGAGCGCGCGGTAGGCCTTCGCCGGGGTGAGGCGCAGGGTGATGCGCTGGGCCTTCTTCGGGGCGCCCTTCGCGCGGGCGACCACGCGACCCGCGATGCGGGTCGTGGTGCGCGGCGCTCTCTTCTTCGCTCTCTTCGTCTTCGTCTTCTTCGACGGCGTGCGCTTGGCGCTGGCGGCGACGGCTCTGCCCGTCGTGTTCGTCTTCGCCTTCGCCGGCTTGGGCTTCTTCTTCGGCTTGGCCGGTGCCGCACGGACGACGATCGGGACGTTTGCGCTCGCGCTCGCGCTCAGCGTGCCGGCACCCGGCGTGCGCACGTCGACGTAGACGCTGCCGTTGCTGCTCGCGCGCACGGTCGCG
>JAATFK010000683.1 GCA_015655225.1 Solirubrobacterales bacterium
GATGGTCGGCGACGCCGAGGCGCACGCCGAGGACGACCGCCGTCAGCGCGAGCTGGCCGAGGCGCGCAACAACGGCGAGAACGCGGCCTACCAGGCCGAGCGCCAGCTGAGAGACCTCGGCGACGGCGTCGACGCCGCCTCCAAGGAGGAGATCGAGGCCGCCATCAAGACGGTGCGCGACAGCCTCGAGTCCGAGGACGCGAACGACATCAACGCGAAGACCGAGGCGCTGCAGACGGCGTTCCACAGAGTCTCCGAGGCGATGTACCAGCGCGCCCAGGAGCAGGCCGAGGACTCGGCCGCGAACCCGTCCGAGAACGGCTCCTCGAACGGCGCGTCCTCCGCACAGGAGGAGGACGTCGTCGACGCCGAGGTCGTGGACGAGGGCAGATGACGATGAGCTACGAGCAGCAGCACACCCAGCCCGAGCCGGAGGCGACCGTCGAGGAGACGGTCGCCACGGCGCCGGGCGCGCCGGAGGCCGAGGAGGCCGCCGGCGCGGTGGCGACCGACGGCGTCCACGCGGTCGCCGACGAGCTCGAGCAGGACCTGGAGGAGCTGACCGTCAAGGCGGCCCGCTCCGACGAGTACCTCGCGCTCGCGCAGCGCACGCAGGCCGACTTCGAGAACTTCCGCAAGCGGATGACGCGCGACCTCGCCGCCGCGCAGGAGCGCGGCACCGCGAAGCTCGCGAAGGAGCTGCTGCCGGCGCTCGACAACCTCGGGCGCGCGCTGCAGGCGGCCGAGACGCCCGGCGAGGCGGGCTCGGGCGCGCCCGAGCATCACCTCACGGCCGGGATCAGGCTCGTCCACGACGAGCTGCTGGCCGCGCTCGCACGCGTCGGGATCGAGGCGTTCTCGCCGAAGGGCGAGCCGTTCGACCCGCAGCAGCACGAGGCGATGCTGCAGCAGCCGGTCGAGGGCGTCGCCTCCGGCACCGTGATCGAGGTCTACCAGTCCGGCTACCGCCTCGGCGGCGTCGTGCTGCGCCCGGCCCGCGTCGTCGTCGCGGCGTAGGGAGCCGCCATGGCCGCGAACGGAAAGCCCGACCTCTACAGAATCCTCGGCGTCGGCAGAAACGCCTCCGACGAGGAGATCAAGAAGGCGTATCGCAGACTCGCGCGGCAGTACCACCCGGACAAGAACCCGGGCGACAGAGCCGCGGAGACCCGTTTCAAGGAGGTCTCGGCAGCCCACGACGTGCTTTCGGACCCCGACAAGCGGCGCGACTACGACCGCGGCACGGGCCCGTTCGCGACCGCCGCGGGCGGCGGCACCGGCTTCGACCCGAGCGCGTTCAGCGGCGGCGGCTTCAGCGACATCCTCAACAACCTGTTCGGGGGTGGGGCGGGAGCCGGCGGCGCCGGCGCGCGGCGTCCCGGCACGGCCGGCGCCGGCCGGCCGCGCCCGCAGCGCGGTCGCGATCTGGAGACCGAGGTCTCGCTCTCCTTCGAGGAGGCGGTCGAGGGCGCGCAGGTGTCGCTCGCGGTGCCGACCTCGGTGCCGTGCGAGACCTGCCACGGCTCCGGCGCGCGGCCGGGCACGACCCCGGTCGTCTGCCCCGTCTGCCATGGCCGCGGGGTCGAGACCGAGGGCCAGGGCCTCTTCTCGATGTCCCACCCGTGCTCGCGCTGCAACGGCGCCGGCACGATCATCGAGGACCCCTGCCCGACCTGCGGGGGAACCGGCGCGCGGCGCACGATCAAGCGCCTCAGAGTCAACATCCCCGCCGGCGTCCGCGAGGGCAGCCGCGTGCGGATCGCCGGCAAGGGCGAGGCGGGCGCGAACGGCGGCGAGCCGGGCGACCTGTTCGTCGTCACGCGCGTGGCCGACTCGCCGGTCTTCAAGCACGTCGGCGACCAAGTCGAGGTGGAGGTCCCGCTGACGGTGCCCGAGGCGCTGCGCGGCGCGACCGTCGAGGTGCCGACGCTCCACGGCCGCAAGCGGCTGCGGGTCGCGCCCGGCACGAGACACGGCACGGTCCAGCGGCTGCGCGGCGAGGGCGCGCCGAGACTCGGCGGCAAGGGCAACGGCGACATCCACTACCGCTTCACGATCGACCTCCCGAGAACGCTCTCGAAGGAGCAGGAGAAGGCGGTCGACCAGCTCGCGAAGGTGCTCGACGGCAATCCCCGCGAGCGGCTCTTCAGCGGTGGCGCGAACGGCAACGGGGCCGGCGCGGGCGAGAGGACCGAGGCCACGGCATGAGCGGCATGCGGCGGATCCGGACGACGACGCGCATCGAGGTCAGCGACGACCGCGGCGTGTTCATGATCTCGGTCGCCGCCGAGCTGGCCGAGATGCATCCGCAGACGCTGCGGATGTACGAGCAGCGGGGGCTGATCGAGCCGAAGCGCTCGCCCAAGGGCACCCGCCTCTACTCGCACAAGGACGTCGAGCGGCTGCGCCGGATCCAGGAGATGACGGCCGAGCTGGGCCTCAACCTGGCCGGCGTCGAGCGCGTCTTCGAGCTGGAGGACCAGCTCGAGGCGGCGAGCGCGAAGGTGCGCCGCCTGGAGCGCCGCGCGGCCGACCTGCAGGACGAGGTCGAGAAGCTGGAGGCGCTGCGGCGCTCGCTGCGCGCGGAGATCGTGCCGTACGTCGGGGGCGGCGCGCTCGTGCCCGTCAGAGCGACGAAGCCGCGCTTCAGAATTCCGGTCGAGCGCCCTGGAAAAGACGGGACGGACGTGGCATAATCTAAGTCACCAAGGCTTAGATTTGAAAGACGGGAAGGAACCGCACCCATGCAGCTCGATCGCTTCACCATCAAGTCGCAGGAAGCGATCCAGGCCGCGCTCCGGCTGGCCGAGGATCGCCGCAACCCCCAGGCCACGCCCGAGCACCTCCTCTCGGTCCTGCTGACGCAGCCCGAGAGCATCGTCCCCGCCGTCCTGCGCAAGGTCGGCGCCGACCCCGCCTCCGTCCGCTCCGAGCTGAAAGCCGTCCTCGACGGCCAGCCGACGATGAGCGGCCCGAGCGGCGGCAGCGGCCCGTCGACCGAGCTGGTCCAGGTGCTGCGCGCCGCCGAGCACGAGATGCGCGAGCTGAGCGACGAGTTCGTCTCGACCGAGCACCTGCTGCTCTCGCTCACCGGCCACAACTCGAAGTCCGGCGAGCTGCTGCGCGCCGCCGGCGCCACGCACGAGCACGTGCTGCAGGCGATCGCCGACGTGCGCGGCCCGCACCGCGTGACCGACGCCGCGCCGGAGGACAAATACCAGGCGCTGGAGAAGTACGGCCGCGATCTGACGGAGGCGGCGGCGCTCGGCCAGCTCGA
>JAATFK010000139.1 GCA_015655225.1 Solirubrobacterales bacterium
CGCCGCGACCACCGCCAACGCCCCCGGCAGCTCGGGCGCCAACGTCATCAGCCGCACGCCTCCGCCGTCGAGCAGCCTCCGCGCCACGGCCAGATCCGGCGCGAGCAGGTGACGCGGGTCGATCGCGCCCGGCCGCGCGGGGCTGAGGAACGGTCCCTCCAGGTGGACCCCCAGCACCGCCGCCTCCCCCGCCCCCGGCGCCGCACTCACCATGCCGATCGCCGCCTGCGCCTCCAGCAGCCGCTCGACCGGGGCGGCGACGGTCGTCGCCAGCAGCGCGGTCGTCCCGTGGCGGGCGTGGAACCGCGCCAGCCGGCGGATCTCCCCGGACTCGGAGGTGTTCGCCTGCGCGCCGTCGCCGCCGTGCACGTGGAGGTCGACGAACCCCGGCAGCAGCCAGCGCCCGTCCAGCTCGACCACCTCGGCCCCCGGCGTCCAGCCGAACCCGAGCCGCCCGTCGCGCACGTGGACGTCCTCCCCCACCACCCCGCCGGGCCTCACGACGCGCCCGCCGCGCAGCGTCAGCCCGCCCGCGCCCACCGAGCCGCCCTCAGTGGTAGCGGTGGTCAGTCTGCTCGATCACGGGGCGCGTGTCCTCGTGCTTGCGCACGACGGCGTAGTGCTCGTGGCGCTCGTAGACCGTCTCGATCTCCGGCTCCTCGTGCCCCTCGACGACCGCGAACCGCATCGGGTCCTCACGCACGTGCTCGTACTCGGCGAACGTCAGGTCGATCGTCGCCTGGCAGTCGCGGCGGCTGCACTCGCAGACGAACGGGAAGCGCTCGTCGTCCGGGACCGCGACGAGTGTTCTCAGATCGCGTTCGAGCCGCTCGTTGATGTCGCGGAAGACGACCTCGTTCTCCGCCAGTCGTTGCGTCCGGAGATCGGGATGGGGTTCCATCCCCCGAGCCTACTCGCCGCCGGAAGCGTCACCGGGCGCGAGCGCGCGCAGCGCGACCGCCGCGACGTCGTCGCGCGGCCGGTCGTCCTGCAGCTCGAGCGCCCGCCGTTCAAGCGCCTCGACGATCGCCGCCGCCGAGCAGCCGACGCGCGAGCGCAGCGTCTCCTTCAGCGTCTCGACGCCGAAGTCGAGGTCGGCGGTCCGCAGCTCCGTGATCCCGTCGGTGTAGAGGACGATCACGTCGCCCGGCGCCAGCTCCAGGTCCTGCTGGGTGAAGCTGGGGTCGGGGAAGATCCCCAGCAGCGTCCCGGACGCGCTCGTCTCCTCGATCGTCCCGTCGGCGCGCGCGACGAACGGCGGCAGGTGCCCGGCGTTCGTGATCCGCACCCGCACCCCGCCGCCCGCCTGGGGCCGGACGCGCAGGTGGACGAGCGTCGCGAAGCGCAGGCCGTCGCCGCGCGCCAGCAGCGCGTCGTTCGCGAGCCGGACGCTGGCGAGCGCGTCGCTCCCGCGCAGCGAGGCGGCGAACAGCGTGTGACGGGTGAGGGAGGTCAGCGCCGCCGCCTCGGCGCCCTTGCCGCAGACGTCGCCGAGGAAGACGACCCAGTCGCCGTCGGCGCCCTGGAAGGCGTCGTAGAAGTCGCCGCCGACCTCGTGCTGCTCGCCGGCCGCGTGGTAGCGCGCGGCCAGGTCGACGCCGGGGATCCGCGGCAGCTCGGGCGGCAGCAGGCTGCGCTGGAGCGTCTGCGCGATGTGCGAGCGCTCGCTGTACATGCGCGCGTTCTGGACGTGCAGGGCGGCGCGCGCGGCGAGCGAGATCGCGACCTCGACGTCCTCGTCGGCGAAGCGGCGGTCGGGGTCCGAGAGCGCGAAGGTGATCGCGCCGATCACGCGCGTCGGCGTCTTCAGCGGCAGCGTCAGGACCGCCGTCATGTTCAGCTCCTGCAGCTCGTCGCGCGCCTCCCCGGCGTTCGTCTCGGCCGAGAGCAGGCGCGAGATGTCGGCCGGCGCGAGCAGCTCCGGCTCGCCCGTGCGGATCACGAGCGCGGCGCCGCTTTGGCCGCCCGGCAGCGGCGGATGGCGGCGCAGCAGCTCCAGCGCCCGCTCCTGCTTGGAGCCGTCGGCGTGCGCGAGCGTGATCACCTCCAGCGACCCGTCGCTGGAGATCATCGTCACCGCGCACCAGTCGGCGAGCACCGGCACGGCCGCGCGGGCGACCTCCGCGAGGGTCGTCCGGTAGTCCATCGAGACCGCCATCACGCGGCCGGCGCCGGCGAGGAACTCGTGGCGCGCGCGGGCCGCGTCGGCGAGCGCGCGGGCCTCCTCGGCGTCACGCAGCGCCAGCTCCGCGCGGGCGCGGGCCGCCTCCGCCTGCGCGCGGGCGGTCAGAGCGTCGCGCAGCAGCTCCTCCCGCTCGGTCGCGGCGGACTGCGCCGACTCGGCGGGATCTTCCATTGCGCGCGACGCCATCGCCGACCAATCTAGCTGGCCCCGGGCCCGCCGGCCACCCGGCAAAAAGCGATCGATGTCGCGTTCGCGTCATGACTGGGTAGGGATAAAGCCATGGCGCGCCAGCTCGACTCCCCGCTGCCCCTGCTCGTCGACGGGCGCACGGTCGAGATCTCGCGGCCCGACAAGCTCCTCTTCCCCTCCGGGATCACGAAGGCCGACCTCGCGCGCTACTACGAGGCGGTCGCGCCGGCCTGGCTGCGGCACTCCTCCGAGCGGCCGCTGAACCTCCAGCGCTTCCCCGACGGCGTCGACCGCGGCGGCATCTTCCAGCAGGCGATCGGCTCGCACTATCCCGACTGGATCGCTCGCGTGACGGTGCCGAGAGAGGGCGGCGAGGTGACCCACGTGGTCGCCGAGGACGCGGCGACGCTCGTCTACCTCGCCGGCCAGGCGGCCGTGACGCTCCACGCGTGGCCCGTCCGCCGCGACCGGATCGACCGTCCCGACCGGCTGATCGTCGACCTCGACCCGAGCGGCGGCACGCCCGACGACGTCCGCCAGGTCGCGCTCGACGTCGGCGCGCTGCTGCGCGAGCTCGGGCTCGTCCCGTTCGCGATGGCGACCGGGTCGCGCGGCTACCACGTCGTCGTCCCGCTGCGCCGGCGGGTCGGCTTCGACGTCGTCTCGACCTTCGCGCGCGACGTCGGCCGCGCGCTCGTCCTGCGCGACCGGGGCGAGCGGGTCACGCTGGAGCAGCGCAGAGCGAAGCGCGCCGGCCGGATCCTGCTCGACATGATGCGCAACGCCTACGGGCACACCGCGGTCGCGCCCTACTCGGTGCGCGCGCGGCCCGACGCGGCGGTCGCGACGCCGCTGCACTGGGAGGAGCTGGAGGACGCGCACACGCGGCCGGACGGCTGGACGCTGCGGACGCTCCCCCGCCGGCTGGAGCGCGACGGCGACCCGTGGGACGAGATCGCCGCCTCCGCCCGCGGGCTGAGCGGCGCGCGCACGCGGCTGGACGCGCTCCTGCGCGAGCTCAGCGCCGGGCAGCTCTGAGCTGCGCCTTGGCGATCACGTCGACGAGCACGTAGCGGCCGCCCTCGTCTCGCGTGGCGAGGCCCTCGCGCTCGAGTCGCTTGAGCACGACCGGGCAGCGCTTGCAGCGGGGGCGGGACTTGCAGCAGCGCTGCTTCGGCTTGAGGACGCGGGCCTTGGCGGCCTTCTGCGCCCTGCGCTCCTGCTTGCTCTTCTTCTTTGCCACGGGCGGCTGAGTGTAGGCGGGCTCGAGGCCCGCCCACTCCTGCCTGCCCGGCGGCGGCCGCCTGACTAGGAGATGAAGCCGAAGTCGGTCGTGTAGGTCGCGCCGGTCGCGTGACCGGTCGGGACGCCGCGGGCGATGCCGATCCCGATCTCGCGGTAGGCGGGATCGAGGATGTTCGCGCGGTGCTCGGGGCTGTGCATCCACATCTTCACGATCGCGGCCGGGCTGGCGGTCGTGCCGCTGCCCCAGGCGAGGTTCTCGCCGATCGTCCAGCGGGCGGCGCCGGAGGCGAAGTGCGTGCGGAGGATGCGCGTGGCGAAGGTGACGTTGCCGGGCGCGGTGTGCGAGAAGTAGCTGCGCTTGACCATGTCGGCCGAGTGGCCCTTGGCGGCGACGGCGAGCTTCGCGTCGAGCTTGAGCGGACGCAGGTCGTGCTCGGCACGCTGCTCGTTGAGGAGGCAGAGCGTCGCGTTGGCGGTCGCGTTCAGCGCTCCGGCGGCGGGCATGGCGGCAACCCCGGCACAGGGATGGACCTGTGCGGCACCGGCGGACGGTGCGGCGAAGGCGGCGGCGGCAGAGACGAGGGCGACCGCGAGCAACCGGGGGTGAAGCGACATGCGGGACTCCTTGGGCTTCGAGGGGCGACTCGGCGCGTCCTCGATCAGCCGTGAATCTTCGGCAACCCGGCTGACTCCGATGTTGGAGTCCCGTGGCTTTGCGTCCCACCCTCACGAGTGGTTTGCCTTTTTCGAGATGCGAGTCACTTGTTATGTCGTCAAGACCATCCTTCCCCCACAGAGAACCGTCTGATCGTGGACGTTTGTCCACTCCGGTCCGCCCGCGTCGGGCAAGATGGGTCCATGTCCTCCTCCTATCAGCCCGCTCCCGCGACGCCGCCCTACGTCCCGGCCGTCGAGCGCTACGAGTCGATGAGCTACCGCCGCTGCGGCCGCAGCGGCATCGAGCTGCCCGCCGTCTCGCTCGGCCTCTGGCACAACTTCGGCGACGACAAGCCGTTCGAGACCCAGCGCGCGATCGTCCGCCGCGCGTTCGACCTCGGCATCACCCACTTCGACCTCGCGAACAACTACGGCCCGCCGTACGGCGCCGCCGAGATCAACTTCGGCCGCCTCATGCGCGAGGGCCTGCGGCCCTACCGCGACGAGCTGCTGATCTCCTCGAAGGCCGGCTGGGACATGTGGCCCGGCCCCTACGGCGACCGCGGCTCGCGCAAGTACATGCTGGCGTCGCTCGACCAGTCGCTTGGGCGGATGGGCCTCGACTACGTCGACGTCTTCTACTCCCACCGCTACGACCCCGAGACGCCGCTGGAGGAGACGATGGGCGCGCTGCACTCGGCCGTCCAGCAGGGCAAGGCGCTCTACGTCGGGATCTCCTCCTACGGGCCCGAGCGGACGCTGGAGGCGGCGGAGATCCTGCGCGAGCTCGGCACGCCGCTGCTGATCCACCAGCCGTCGTACTCGCTGATCAACCGCTGGATCGAGCGAGGGCTGCTCGACGTGCTCGGCAGCGAGGGCGTCGGCTCGATCGTCTTCACGCCGCTGGCGCAGGGGATGCTGACCGACCGCTACCTCGACGGCATCCAGGAGGGCTCGCGCGCGGCGAGAG
>JAATFK010000709.1 GCA_015655225.1 Solirubrobacterales bacterium
CCTCCACCCCGAACGGGAGCGCGTCGATCAGCCCGGGCGCGTCGGTGTTGTCGGCGTGGATGCGGCCGTCGGCGGCGAACGTGAGCGTGTTGGCGGCGCCGATCGCGCGGGCGCGCTCGGTCGGCGCGTCGGCGAGCGCGAGCGCGGCGTGCTTGTGGGGCATCGTCACGTTCGCGCCCGCGAAGCCGACCTGCCCGAGCGCTCGCACGGTCTCGTCGAACAGCTCCGGCGGGACCGGCAGGAACCCGTAGCGCCAGTCGTCGAGGCCGAGCGCGGCGAACGCGGCGGCGAACATCCGCGGGGAGCGGCTGTGGCGCACCGGCCAGCCGAGCACGCCGACGCGTCCCATCAGCCCGGGAGCCTCAGCACTTCGTCGGCGACTTGCCGCCGGCTCTCGCCCGCGCGGCGGTGTATCTGGCGGCGTCGGCCAGGAACTGCTGGTAGTTGGTCGAGAAGGCGGTCTCGCCGCACGTCCCGGGTCTCACGACGTAGTAGAGGTACTTCGTCGTCGCGGGGTGCGCGGCGGCCTTCAGCGAGGCGAGCCCGGGGCTGCCGATCGGGCCGGGCGGCAGGCCGAGCGTGTGGCGCGTGTTGTACGGGTTGTTGCTGTTCAGCTCCGACTCGGTCAGCGGGTGCGTGAAGTAGTTCAGCCCGAAGCGCAGGGTCGCGTCGATCCCCAGCGGCATCTTGTCTCTCAGCCGGTTGTAGATGACCGAGGCGACGAGCGGCCGCTCTCTCGGCAGCGACACCTCGCGCTCGACCATCGAGGCGATCGTCACCACGTCGAACGCGCTCAGGTGTCTGCTCTTGGCATAGCTGAGGTCGATCGTTCTGAACTCGCGCTTGAAGGTCGTCGCCTGCTGGTCGACCAGCTGCTGCGCCGCCGCGTGGCGCGGCAGGTCGTAGGTGTCGGGGAAGAGGAAGCCCTCGAGCGTCGCTCCTCTTGGGGCGCCGTAGCTGCGCGGGTTGAGCTTCGACGATCTTCTCGACGCGGTCAGGTAGCTGCCGGTCAGCCCGTCCTGTCTCACGAGCGCGGCGGTCTGCGTGCGGCTCTGGCCCTCGGGGACGACGACTCTGACGGTCGGGACCGTCACGACCTTTCTCGTCTTCGTCAGCTCGGCCAGCGCGGAGCCGTAGCTCATGTCCTTCTTCATCGTGTACGTGCCCGGGTGCAGGTCGCCGCGGTCGCCGGAGATGGTCGCGCGGGCGCGGAAGAAGAAGCTCGACGAGACGACGCCTCTATCGGCGAGCAGGTCGCCGATCTGCGAGACGCCGGCGCCTCTCGGGATCGTGATGACGATCGTCCCCTTGCCGCTGCCGGCGAACGGCTGGAAGAGGGAGAAGAGGAACCAGACGACCGCGACCGCGAGGATCAGCAGCACGAGGATCAGCCATCTGCGGAAGCGACGCAGTCTCCCGGGAGCCGCCCCGGGTCCGCCGCGGCCGCCGCGTCGTCCGGAGCCGCCTGCACGGCCGCCGCGGCCACCCCGGCCGCCGCGGTTGAGGTGCGGGAGCTGAGCGCGCTGCGCGGCGCCGACCCGTCTGGTGCCGAGCGGCAGCTCGTGCTCCTCGGAGGGCGGGTCGACGGCGTCGTGCGTCCCCGTCCACTCGGCGCCCCAGTCGGGGGCGGCCGGCGGGATCGGACGGTCCCTGGAGCCGGCCGGTCCGCTGACGTCGGGCAGCGGCGTCCGCTCGCGACGGCCGGGATCGCCCAGCGACGGCGGCGGCGTCTCGTCGTCGCCGCCGCTCCAGGAGGAGGTCACGTCGTGCAGCTGCGTCGCATGGGGGTCCTCGGCTGGATCGGCGGAAGGAGCGGGAGCCGCCGGGTGCGCGAGGGTGTCGTCGGGCCCGACGGCGGGGTCGAGCGGCGAAGCCGAGGACCCGCCGGCGGCCGAGCGGGTCGGCGCGGCGGGTGGCTCGCCGGCGACCGGGTCGGCCGGCGCGAACGGGGGCTCGTCGGCGGCCGACGCGGACGACGCGGCCGGGCGGGCCGGCGCGGCCGGATCGTCGAACGGCGCGGCCGAAGGCTCGCCCGCGGCGCGGCCGGCTGGCGCGGCGGGAGGCTCGTCGGCGGTCGGTCCAGCGGGCACGTCCGGCAGCTCGCCCGCGGCCGGCTCGGCCGGTGGCTCGTCAGCGGCAGGATCCCGCGGCCCGACCGACCCGGCGGGCGGCTCGCCCGCGGCCGGCCCACTCGCTGCGAAGTCGTCCGCCGGCGCACCCGGCCCACTCGGCCCGGCCGGCGGCTCGCCCGCGGCGGGCCACTCCGCCGGCGCGCCCGGATCC
>JAATFK010000563.1 GCA_015655225.1 Solirubrobacterales bacterium
CGGCGCTCAGCGCGGCCGAGACGGCCGGCACGATCACCTGCCGCGAGCCGAGCCGGCGGGCGATCGCGACGGCGTAGAGCCCCGCGCCGCCGCCCCCGCCGACGGTCACCGCCTCGCGCGGGTCGAGCCCCTGGGTGAGCGTGATCTCCTCGATCGCGGTCACCATCCGCTCGCAGGCGAGGTGCAGCACGGCGGCGGCCGCCTCGTCCACGCCGAGGCCAAGCGGCTCCGCCACGTCGCGGCGGATCGCCTCCCGCGCGAGGTCGCGGTCGATGGGCATGTCGCCGCCGAGGAAGTAGTCGGGATCGAGGTAGCCGAGCACGACGCAGGCATCCGTGACGGTCGGCCGCGTGCCGCCCCGTCCCCAGCAGACCGGGCCGGGGTCGGCGCCGGCGCTCTGCGGGCCGACGTGCAGCAGGCCGCCCGCGTCGACCCAGCCGATCGAGCCGCCTCCGGCGCCGACGCTCTTCACGTCCACCGACGGGAAGCCGGTGATGGAGCCCTGCTTCGGATGGCCGACGACGGTGTCCCGCGTCCACGGGATCCGGCCGCGGCGGATCAGGCCGACGTCGTACGTCGTGCCGCCGGCGTCGGTCACGATCGCGTAGTCGGAGCCCGCGTCGAGGGCGGCGAAGTGACGCCCCGCGACGGGGGCGGCGGCCGGCCCACTGCCGATCGAGTGGATCGGCGTGTCCCACACGTCGCGCGCGTCGAGCACGCCGCCGGCGGAGGTCAGGATCAGCAGCCGGCCGCCGAAGCCGGCGGCGACGAGCCGTTCGTCGAGGTCGCCGATGTAGCGGCTCATGAGCGGCTTGAGCGACGCGTCGATCGCGGCCGAGGAGGCGCGGCGGTACTCGCGCACCGTCGGGTTGAGCGCGTGGGAGAGCGTGAACGGGACGCTCGGCAGGTGCTCGGCCAGCAGCTCGCCGACGCGCCGCTCGTGCACCGGGTTGACGATCGACCACAGCAGGCAGACGGCGACCGCCTCGACCTCCGCGTCGCGCAGCTGCTCGATCACCGCGAGGACTGCGTCCTCGTCGAGCGGGCGGCGCACGTCGCCCTCGGCGCCGATCCGCTCCGGCAGCTCGAACGTCAGCGCGCGCGGCACGTACGGGTCGGGGTAGCGCTGCGTGTAGTCCATCGGCGCGATCCGCCCGCCGCCCTCGCGGATCAGCAGCACGTCGCGGTGGCCGTCGGTCGTCAGCAGCGCGGTGCGGGCGGTCGCGCCCTCGACGATCGCGTTCGTCGCGCGCGTCGTGCCGTGGATGAACATCTCGCCCCGGCCCAGCAGCGCGGCCGGGTCGGTCCCCAGCTCCCGCGCGGCGGCGGCGATCACGTCGAGCAGGCCGCGCACCGGGTCGGCGGGCGTCGTCGGGCGCTTGAAGAAGCGCAGGCCGCCCGGGAGGCCCTCGATCACGAGGTCGGTGAACGTCCCGCCGGTGTCGACGCCGAAGCGCAGGCCGCCCTCGGGGGCGGAGTCGGTCGTTGGGGTCATGGGTCTCTCTTGTCCTGTGGGGAAGCGAGCGGGCGGGCTGGCGCCTCAGCGCATCAGCGTGCCGCCGTTGATGTCGTAGGTCGCGCCGGTGATCGCGGCCGCCGCGCTGGAGGCGAGGAACGTGACGAGCACGGCGACCTCGTGCGCGGAGGCGATCCGGCCGATCGGGATCCCCTCCACCAGCTGCGCGCGCACCTCGAGGCTGACGGCCTCGACCATCGGCGTCTCGATCAGGCCGGGCGCGACCGCGTTGACGGTCACGCCGTGGCCGGCCAGCTCCATCGCGAAGCTGCGCGTGAGCGCGATCACGCCCGCCTTCGAGGCGGCGTACGGCGTGCCGCTCGGGCGCGCCGTCTGGCCCGCGAGCGAGGCGATGTTGACGATCCGCCCGGAGCGGCGGTCGCGCATGTGCGCGCCGGCGGCGCGCGAGAGCACGAAGACGGAGCGCAGGTTCGTCGCGACGACGTCGTCCCACTCCGCGACCGTCACGTCCCAGATCGAGGTCGGCCCGGTGACGGCGGCGTTGTTGACGAGCACGTCGACCGTCCCCCAGCGCTCGATCGTCTCCGTCAGCGCGGCGACGGAGGCCTGAGGGTCGCGCACGTCGAGCGCGATCGCGTGGGTGCGCATGCCGTCGGGGTCCAGCTCGGCGGCGGTCGCGCGGTTGCGCTCGCCGTCGAGGTCGGCCATCGCGACCTGGTAGTCGGCGTCGAGCAGCGCGTGCGCGACGGCGCGCCCGACGCCCTGGGCGCTGCCGGTGACGAACGCGGTCTGGGGGCTGGCGGCGCTCATGCGACGCCGAAGAACAGCGGCCGGCCGATGCGCGCCTCGACCTTGACGTACTTCCACAGCCGGTCGTCGAGCACCGCCGTCTTGCGCACCAGGTCGCAGACCGCGATCGCGGTCTCCAGCTCCGGCACGTCGGCGAGGATGTAGCACGTCCACGGCCAGGAGGCGGACGGGCCGACCTGCAGCTGGTCGTCGTCCATGCCGCCGAGGACGGTCACGCCGAAGCGTCCCGCCAGGTCCTCGAACGCGGTGCCGAGGGCGGCGATCATGGCGTTCACGTGCTCGCTGTCGGCGGCGTAGAAGTCCGGCGTCAGGCCGAAGGCGAAGAGCACCCGCAACTGGTCGGGCTGCTCACGGGGAAGATCCACGGTGGTCCTTTCTGGGTCTCGGGTCGGCGGCGGGGGCGCCGCGGGTCGCGGCGCCCCCTGGCCGGTGCTCAGCCGACGCCGAACTCCTTCGACCACTTGGCCTCGAAGTACGACTCGTAGTCGGGTCCGTAGATCGGGGCCGGGCCGCTGGCGAGCGCGTTCGCTCTCGTGATCAGGTACGGCTGCATGAACGGCAGCCCGTAGCCGCCGAAGGCGGCGGAGCCCTGCGCGATCGGGGTTCTTCTGGCCCAGTTCTGGAGGACCTGGTCCATCCCGACCCAGACCGGCAGCGCCCAGGCGTAGTCGGCGACCGCGTCGACGGTGCCTCTGCGGATGTCGGCGATCGTCTCGGGGCTGGAGAACATGCCCGCGACGATCGTGTGGCGGTTGCTGCCCTCTCTCGCCGAGACGGCCTGCGCCATCAGCGGGACGCAGAAGTCGCAGAGCGTCCACATGCCGGCGAGGTCGGGGTTCTGCTCGAGCGTCGCGCGGCTGGTCGTGAGCGTGTCCTGCGTCGCGTTCGCGAGGTCGAGGTCGTGGATGATCGGCGTGACGTTGCCGGCCGCTCTGACGTCCGCTCTCAGCTGCGTCTCCGAGTTGAGGCTGGACACGCCGACGGTCGGCGCGGTGATCGCGAACAGCTTCAGGCTGCTGCCCGTGTTTCTCGCCGCCATCGCTCTGAACATGTACTGGTCGAGCACTCTCGCGAGCGCGAAGCCGTCGATCCCGTAGTCGTTCATCAGCGGCGACTTGGTCGCCGCGCTGCCGACGTTGAACCAGGGGATCCCTCTGCTGTGCGCCTGCTGGATCGCGGAGCCGAGCGGACCCGGGTTGGTGCTGACGGAGAAGACGACGCTCGGGTTCTGCGCGACGATCGAGGTCGCGCACTGGGGGATCTTCTGCGCGTCGAACGCCGGGTCGCAGACGTTCACCTTGTAGCCGAACGTCTTGCCGATCTGCTTCGCCGCGTCGGCGACCGCGATGCTCGTGGCCGACTGGCCGGAGAGCTGGATGATCCCGATCGATCTGCCGCTCGGGGGCGTGGCGGTGCCGCCGGCGGCGGCCGCGCCCATCGTTCTCGCTCTCGCCGTGTCGGCGGCCGTGCCCGCGTATCTGTAGCCGGCCGCCGTGGCCGACGGCGCCGCCGTGGCGCTCGTGCTCGCCGTCGTGCTGGCGGTGGTGCTCGCGGCCGTGCTCGGCGCCGTCGAGGCGGGAGCCGAGGCCGACGTGGTGCTCGACCCGCCGGAGGAGCCGCAGCCAGCGACGACCGCCGCTAGCGCCGCGGCGACGAGCGCCGCCGGCACGCCATGTGTGTACCTACGCATCAACCAACCGTCCTTCTGTGGTCGCCAGCGCCCGGGACGGGCTTCGCTGTGTGGGATGAGCCGGTCGCGGCGGCGTAAGCCAGCCGCACCAGCGCCTCCTCCGAGATGTCGCTCCCCTGGACGGTCCCCGACACCCGGCCCTCGCGCAGTGCGATGACCCGGGTGCAGAGGCCGACCAGCTCGCCGAAGTCCGACGAGATCACGATCACGGCGCGGCCCGCCTCGGCGAGCCCGCGCACGAACGAGAAGATCTCCTCCTTCGCTCCGACGTCGACCCCTTGCGTCGGCTCGTCGAAGATCAGGATCCGCTCGGTGCGCTCCAGCCACTTCGCCAGCACGACCTTCTGCTGGTTGCCGCCCGAGAGCCGCCGGACCGCCTGCTCGGGCCCCGGCGTGCGGATCCGCAACCGCTCGATCATGCGCGTCGCCGCGCGTGCTTCGCTTGCCCGCCGCGGAACCGGGAGGTGTCCGAGGCGGTGGTCGCCGAGCGACGCCAGGGTGATGTTCTCGCGCACGGCGAAGTCGAGCACGAGGCCTTCGTGACGGCGGTCCTCGGGCAGCAGCGCGACGCCCGCCGCGACGCCGTCGACCGGCGTGCGCAGCCGCTGGACGCGGCCGTCGACCTCGATCGTGCCGGCGGTCGCGCGGTCGGCGCCGAAGATCATCCGCGCGACCTCGGTGCGGCCGGAGCCGACGAGCCCGGCGAGGCCAAGCACCTCGCCCGCGTGGAGGTCGAACGAGACGTCGTGCACGCGCGGGGCGCGGCGCAGGCCGCGCACGCGCAGCGCCGGGACGCCGCTCGTGTCGGCCGGGCTCGCCGGCGGCGTTCCGGAGCGGCCGGCGGCGCTGCCGGCGATCGCCTCGACGAGCGCCGCCTCGGTCACCTCGGCGGTCGGCCGCTCGAGCGTGACGCGGCCGTCCTGCATCACGACGACGCGGTCGGTCAGCGAGACGATCTCGTGCAGGCGGTGAGAGACGTAGACGACCGACTGGCCCCGGTCGCGCAGTCTGCGGACGATCGCGTGGAGGTGGCCGATCTCCTCCAGCGTGAGCGACACGCTCGGCTCGTCGAGCACGAGCACGCGCGCCTCGTGGTAGAGCGCACGGGCGATCATCACGACGCGCTGCTGGACGCTCGTCAGGTCGCTCGCGTGCGCGGACGGGTCGATCTCGGCCTCCAGTTCGTCGAGCACGACCCGCACGCGCCGGTCCAGCTCGCGGCGGTTGATCAGGAAGCCGGCGCGGCGCGGATAGCGGGTCCCGAGCGCGACGTTCTCGGCGACCGTGAGGCTGGGGAAGTTGCCCAGCTCCTGGTGGACGAACGCGAGCCCGAGCGCGTGCGCGTCGCGCGGGCCGTAGCCGCTTCCGACCAACTCGCCGTCGACGCGCAGCTCGCCCTCGTCGGCGCGCTGGACGCCCGCGAGGATCTTGATCAGGCTGCTCTTGCCGGCGCCGTTTCTGCCGACCAGCCCAAGCACCTCGCCGCCGCGCAGGTCGAGGTCGGCGCCGTCGAGCGCGACGACGCCGGGATAGCGCTTGACGAGGCCGCGCGCGGCCACGATCAGCTCGGCCACCGCTCAGTCCTCCTGGTTGCGGACGAGCCGCGAGATCAGGACCGCGACGGCGAGGATCCCGCCCTGGATGATCTGGACGAGCGGGCCGCTGAGGTTGAGGATCGTCAGGCCGGTGCCGACGACCTGCAGGTAGAGCGCGCCGAGGGCCGTCCCGAGCGGCGTGAAGATGCCGCGGCGGAACATGCTGGAGCCGAGGTAGGCGGCGGCGTAGGCCGGCAGCAGCAGTCCGGTGCCGGTGTTCGGGTTCGAGGCGCCCGCCTGCGAGGTGAGGAGGACGCCGGCGATCGCGGCGGCGAGGCCGACGGCGCCGAAGCCGGCCGCCTTCAGCAGCCGCACGCGCAGCCCGGAGAGGCGCGCGGCCTCGGGGTTGCCGCCGATCGCGTACATGTAGCGGCCCGGCTCGGTGTGGCGCAGCAGCACCTGCACGACGAGCAGCACGACGAGCCCGACGAAGACCTGGTTGGAGAAGCCGAGAAACGAGCCGCTGGCGATCTTGACGTACGACGGCGAGATCCCCTGGAAGACGCTCTGGCTCCCCACCAGCTGCAGCCCGGCGCCCACGAACACCGTGGACATGGCGATCGTGATGATGAACGACGGCAGTCTGACGTAGGCGATCAGCAGCCCGTTGGCGAAGCCGAGGCCGGTCCCGACGATCAGCGTCAGGACGATCGCGAGGACGAAGTTGAGGTGTTCGTACTGCGTCGAGAGCAGGACGATCACGAGCGTCGCGCAGAGGCTGATGAGGCCGCCGACGGAGAGGTCGAACTCGTTCATCACGAGCACGACCGTCACGCCGAGGGCGACGATCAGCAGCGGCGCGCAGTCGCGCAGGATCCCCTTGAGGGTTACGGCGGTGAAGAAGGCGTGCGGGCGCAGCAGGCTGAAGGCGACGAAGGTGCCGACGAGCGCCAGCAGCACCCCGTAGCGCGCCAGCAGCAGACGGGTGCGCTGGGCCCCCGTGGTGGTCGCCGGCTCCTGTGCCGAGGTCAGATCCGTCGCCATTCGCCCGTCCTTCCTCGGCTGGATTCGCGTGAGAGGCGTCTCATCGGTCCCAACCTATCATTCATTAGGGAGAGTGCCAACGTCGTTTGCCGGACCCGGCGTTGGCCGGTCGCCGGTCGCCGGCCGGGGGCGCGGGCGGCGCGTGGCCGCGCGCGAGGCCGCCTCGAGCCGTGCGCGGCAGCGCGAACGGACCGCGACGAGGTCAGCAGCGCGGCGCGGTGGCGGACGCCGGGGCGCGGGCGCGGAGCGCGGGCACGGTGGTGCCCCCCTCCCTCGTGGTGGTCGTTCGGCCCGCACGCCGCTCGCGCGGCGCGGCGGCGAGCCGCCCGGGGCGCGGCGGCCGCGCTAGGCGGGGTCGGGCGCGGCGCCCACCATCGCGAGCACGAGGTCGCGATAGTGGTCGGCGACGGCGGACGCGTCGAGCGCGCCGTCGGGGTCGAACCAGGTGAAGACGTACTCGCAGAGCGTCGTGATCGCGAACGCCGTGACGGTCGCGTTGTCGAAGCGGAACGCGCCGCCGGCGACGCCCGCGTCGAGGATCCCCCGCAGTTGGTCCATCACCTGGCGCTGGAGGACGTCGAGCCGGTCGCGCTGTCTGCGCGTCATCGCGCTGCGCAGCTGGCTGTACGCCCCCGCCGCGCCGGGCGTGCTGAGCCATTCGCTCTGGCGCAGCTTCAGCACGACGTAGGTCCAGACGAAGCGTCCCAGCCGCAGCTCGACGGTCGCCTCCTGGGAGGCCGGCGCGAGCGCGTGGACGAAGCGGCTCAGCTCCTCATGCACGGAGCGGAAGCAGATCTCCTGCTTCGAGTCGAAGTGCCAGTAGAGCGCGGGCGCGGAGATCCCGACCTCGGCCGCGATCGCGTTCATGCTCGTGCCCTTGTAGCCGTTGCGGTAGAAGAGCGCGGTCGCGACGCGGATGATCCGCTCGCGGGTCTCCTCCGGCTCGTCCCCCACCGGCGGCGCCGGCTCGGCGACGGCCCCGGCCGCGGCTGCGGCGGCCGCCGCGGCCCGGGCCTTCGCGGCCGGGCTCATGGCACGCCCACTGCGGTCATGCGCCCAGCGTATCGAGTGACGGTGCGCCCGCGCTCCCCCGGCGACAGCGTCCCGCGACGGGCGGGGGAGCGCTGGAGATGACGCCGAGATCCCATTGGTGAGAGAGCTTACCTAACGGTCAATAAGGAAACGGTCCCGAAGCGCTGATGGCCGGACGAGGGGCAGCGTGATCGACGGCACGATACGAGCCAGGCGAGCCGCCGCCATTGGCCCCATGGACAAGCCGCCCCCGCATCGGCGCACCGAGGTGAGGGGTTCTCTGTGTCCTCTAGACACAGAGAACGCCTCACGTCGGCGAGGACCGTCGACCGTCGCGGGGGCCAGCACGAGCGCGGCGGTCACCGTGCACACGCCCGACCAGGCCGGCGCCGCACGTTAGCCCCGCGACCGGGATGGGCAAGCGTCCTGGGATGACCGACGACGACACCGAGATCACCGACGGCCCCGATCCCGAGGCGCACACCGAGATCCACGAGCTGGTCGCGGAGGACGCCCTCGCGGCGGCCGGCGCGGAGGCGGAGCGCACGACCGGCTTCGAGCCGCTCCCCGACCCCGCGATCGACGCCCTGCGCGACACCGCGTTCACGGTCGTCTGGCGCGGCTACGACCCGCACGCGGTCGACGCCTACGTCGAGGCGGTCGAGCGCTGCATCGCCCGCTTCGACGAGCACCGCTCCCCCAGCGAGGCGGTCCGCAGAGCGCTCGACCGCGTCGGCGAGCGGACCGCCGCGATCCTCCGCGAGGCGGAGCGCTCCGCCCAGGAGACGACGACCGCCTCGCGGGCGAAGGCCGACGACCGCCTCCAGCGCGCCGAGCGGGAGTCGGAGGAGCTGTGGGCGGAGGCACAGGCGCGCGTCAGGAGCCTCGACGAGGACGTCGAGCGGCTCTGGCAGGAGCGCGAGCGGCTGATCGACGCGACGCGCGAGCTGGCCGCCAGCCTGCGCGGGATCGCCGACGACGCCGAGGCGCGCTTCCCGCCCGAGCCGGGCGGGACGGGCGAGCCGGGCGGCCCGGGCGGCGGCGGCTCGGCGGCGCGGGCCGCGAGCCGCAACGGCGGTCGGGCGGCGGCCGCCGCGCCGGCGCCGATCGACGACCCGCTCGAGGAGCCGATCGACCCCGACCCCGAGGACTAGCCGGTCCCCTCGTCCTCCCGCGCGTGCGCCGGCAGCCGGAACACGAGCAGGAACGCGAGCGCCAGCGGCGCGAGGCAGGCCCAGGCGGTCACCTGCAGCGCGTAGGTCGGCAGGTGGTGGCCGAAGGCGGAGAAGAAGATCGTCCCGAGGATCGCGACGCCGAGCGCGGTCGAGAGCTGCTGCACGGCCTCCATCACGCCTGAGGCGGAGCCGACCTCGTCCATGCTGACGCTCGTCAGGATGAAGCGGAAGAGCTGCCCGATCGTGGCGCCGAGGCCCGCGCCGACGAGCACGAGGCCCGGGACGAGGTCCCAGCTCGACGCCGTCTGCGCGCCGGCGAGGACGAGCGCGAGCACGGCCGTCCCGGCGGCGATCAGCAGGATCCCGACGTGAAACAGGCGCCGGCCGAGCCGTCTGACGGCGGCCGAGGAGGTGACCATCCCGGCGATCATCCCCACGACCATCGGCGTCAGCGTCAGGCCGGCGTGGATCGGCGACCAGCCCTCGCCGAGCTGGCCGTAGAGCGAGATGCAGAGCAGCAGCCCGCCGAAGGCGCCGAAGAGCGCGAGCGAGACCGCGATCCCGCTGAGGAAGGCGCGGTTCGTCAGCAGCGTCGGCACGATCAGCGGGTCGCCGCCGCTCCGTCGCTCGTAGCGCAGGAAGACGAGCAGGAGGACCGCGCCGGCCGCGAGCAGCGCGAAGCACCAGACGGGCCAGCCCTCGGTCCGTCCCTGGATCAGCGGGAAGATGATCGCGACGAGCGCGAGCCCGACGAGCAGCACGCCGCCGAGGTCGAGCCGGGCGCCGGGGTGCGTGGCGCCCTTCGGCAGCGCGCGGATCGCGAGTGGCAGCGTCAGCGCCCCGATCGGGACGTTGATCAGGAACACGAGGCGCCAGCCGATCCCCCACAGGTTGGCGTCGATCAGCGCGCCCGCGAGCAGCGGCGCGGCGAGCAGCGGCAGGCCCGTCGCCGGGCCGAAGACGGCAAGCGCTCTGCCGAACTCCCCCTCGTCCGTGAAGGCCTGCTTCATCAGGCCGAAGCCCTGGGGGATCATCAGCGCGCCGAAGCCGCCCTGGAGGGCGCGGAACGCGATCAGCACGCCGATCGTCGGCGCGGCGGCCGAGGCGGCGGAGAAGACGGTGAAGCCGGCCGAGCCGACGAGGAACAGCCGGCGGCGGCCGAGGATGTCGCCGAGCCGGGCGCCGGCGATCAGCAGCACCGCGAAGGCGAGCGTGTAGCCGGCGCTGAGCCACTGGAGCGTGCTGGCGCCGCCGCCGAGGTCGCGGTGGACGGAGGGACCGGCGACGTTGACGATCGTGCTGTCGAGCACGTCCATGACGTTGGCGGCGAGCACGACCGCCGCCACGACCCAGCGGAGGCGGTACGGCGCGGGAGCGCTGGGCGGCGAGGCGGCGGTGGGCGGGGCGGTGATCGGTGCGGTGTCGGTGCGGGTGCTGGCGTCCATCGGATCTCCGAACGTTGTTCGTTACGAACAGCGTACGTCACGGACGACGTTCGCGTCAAGTAGAGTCCGGCCGACCATGCCCCGCGTGCCCCGCTCGACCCGTGACCGTCCCGCGAAGGCGCCGCTGAGCGAGGACGCGGTCGTCGACGCGGCGCTTGCGATCCTCAGATCCGACGGCCTGGAGGCGGTCACGATGCGCCGCGTCGCGGCCGCCCTCGACACGGGCGCCGCGTCGCTCTACGTCTACGTCGCGGGCCGCGAGGGCCTGCTGCAGGCGATGCTCGACCGCGTCACCGCCTCGGTCGCGCTCGAACCTCCGGACCCGTCCCGCTGGCGCGAGCAGCTGCACGCGCTGCTCGGGCGCCTGCACGAGGCGCTGGTCGCGCACCCCGGGATCGCCGCGATCACGCTCGCCGACCCGCCCACGACCGCGGCGGTCCTGCTGCTGACGGAGAACCTGCTGGGGATCCTGCTCGCTGGCGGGCTCGACCCGCAGGACGCCGCCTGGGCGTGCGACCTCTTCGTGCAGCTCGTGACCGGCGCCGCCCGCGAGGAGGACGTGCGGCGCCCGCACGGCCTCGGCGCGGCGCAGGCCGGCCAGCTGCGCGCAACCCTCGCCGCCCTGCCGCCCGAGCGCTTCCCGCTGCTGACCGCCCACGCCGCGGCGATGGTCGCCGGCGAGGGCGACGAGCGCTTCCGCTTCGCCGTCGACGTCGTGGTCGACGGCGTCCTCGCGCGAGCGGCCCGGGGCTAGGCCGCCGGCCCCGCCCGGCGCTCCTCCCGCGCGAGCACCCGCAGCGCGACCGCCACCAGCACGAGCGCGACCGCGCTGCCGCCGGCCCACGCCACCGCCACGTCGCCGGTGAACGGCTCGAGGTCGAAGAAGCGGCGCGCGAATCCCAGCACCCAGACGAGCACCAGCCCAAGCGCCATCACGGCGCAGAGCCCGGCGACCGCGAGGCGGCGGCGGCCCGGCTCGTCCTCCAGCGCCATCACGGAGGCGAGGCCCCCGGTCGTGATCGTGATCGTCGCGACCGTCCGCGCGTCCGCGACCGAGAGCCCGAGCGGGCCACGGGCGAGGAACCAGGAGACCGCCACGCCGATCCCGATCGCGAGCCCGACCGGCACCGAGAAGCGCGCGACCGCGCGCAGGAAGCCGTCCGGGCGCCAGGCGCCGGAGCTGGGCGCGAGCGCCAGCAGGAACGACGGGATCCCGATCGTCAGCGTCGAGCAGAGGGTGAACTGGCGCGGCAGCAGCGGGTAGTCGCCGGTCGTGATCGCGACCGCGAGGATCAGGAAGCCAGCGTAGACCGCCTTCGTCACGAACAGCCGCGCGACGCGCTGGATGTTGCGCAGGATCTGGCGGCCTTCGTCGACCATCCGGGGCACCTCCGCGAAGTCGCCGCTGACGAGCACGAGGTCGGCGACGCTGCGCGCCATCTGCGTCCCGCTCCCCTGCGCGATCGCGAGCCGCGCCTCCTTCAAGGCCGGCACGTCGTTCACGCCGTCGCCGAGCATCGCGACGTACGCACCGTCCTCTGCCAGCACACGCACGACGCGCGCCTTGTCCTCCGGCGAGATCCGCCCGACCGCCGCCGCGCCCCGCACCGCCGCCAGCAGCTCCGCGTCGTCGGCCGGCAGCGCCGTGCCGTCGAGCGCCGCCGCCCCGTTCTCCGCTCCCGCGACACCC
>JAATFK010000346.1 GCA_015655225.1 Solirubrobacterales bacterium
CACGACCTCGTCGAGGAGTCGTGGAACCGGATCTGGAACAAGGGCTACGTCCACGAGGTCGCCCAGTTCTTCGCCACCGGCTGGCCGGTGAACTACTGGCGGATCGACGGCATGGACGACACGGACTTCGAGTGGTTCGAGTTCAAGTACCCGGGCTGGTACGACAAGTACGGCAAGTGGTGGGAGCGCTACGGCGAGCTCAGCAAGAAGAACGGGCACGGCCCGATCACCTTCGAGGACGCCGACTACCAGTACCCGCACCGCTGCTGGTCGTGCATGGTGCCGTGCCTGATCCGCGAGGACACGGTCGTCGACGAGGTCGACGGCCAGGTGCGGACCTACTGCTCGGAGACCTGCCACTGGACCGACGCGGTCGCGTTCCGCGGCGAGTACGACGGCCGTCCGACGCCGTCGATGGGCCGGCTCAGCGGCAAGCGCGAGTGGGAGACGCTCTACCACGGCAGAGATCTCGCGGAGATCATCCAGGACCTCGGCTACGTGCGTGACGACGGCGAGACCCTCGTCCCGCAGCCCCACCTCGATCTCGACCCCAAGAAGATGTGGAGACTCGAGAACGTCAAGGGCTTCACGTTGCAGAGCCCGAACGTCCTGCTGAACGAGATGTCCCCGCAGGAGCGCGAGGAGCACATCGCGACCTACAGAGCCGGCGGCCCCGCCGGGCGGCCCGCGCGGGTCTAGACGGCACCGAGGGCGGGATCCGCACCCGGATCCCGCCCTTCCCGCCGAGGAGAAGCAATGGGAGAGAGACACACCGTTCGGCTGGAGCCGGTCGGAATCGAGATGGAGGTCGACGAGGACGAGACGATCCTCGACGCCGCCTTCCGGCAGGGCCTGATGCTGATGCACGGCTGCAAGGAGGGCCAGTGCGCGGCGTGCAGATCGTTCCTGCTCGACGGCGAGGTCGACCTCGACCGCTACTCGACGTTCGCGCTGCCCGACTACGAGGAGCAGGAGGGCTACACGCTGCTGTGCCGCGCGCACGCCCTCACGGACCTCGAAGTCGAGTTGATGAACTACGACGAGGAGGTGCTGCGCAGCGGCGTCCCGCTGCGGACGCTGCGCACCGAGATCGCCGCGATCGAGTCGCTGACGCACGACATCCGCCGGCTCGTCCTGAGACTCAGCGACGGCGAGCGGATGAAGTTCCACGCCGGCCAGTACGTCGACATCGCGATCCCCGGGCACGAGGGTCAGACGCGCTCGTTCTCGATGGCGAACACGGGGAGCGGCGAGGGCGAGGGCGCCAGCGAGCTGGAGTTCATGATCAAGCTCTATCCCGGCGGCCACTTCTCCGGGCTGCTCGACGGCGAGCACCTGAAGGTCGGCGACGAGCTGGAGGTGACGGGTCCGTACGGCGTCTTCACGCTGCGCGACTCCTCGCCGCGGCGGCTCGTCTTCATCGGCGGCGGCGCCGGCATGGCGCCGGTCCTGTCGCTGCTGCGCTCGCTCGCCGAGCAGGGCTCGACGCGCCCCGCGACCTTCTACTACGGCGCCCGCGGCGAGCAGGACCTGTTCCACCTGGCGGAGCTGGCGCGGCTGGTGGAGGAGCTGCCCGAGTTCCTCTTCGTCCCCGCCCTCTCGGAGGCGAACGGGAACGGCTGGCGCGGCGAGGCGGGCCTGATCACCGAGGTCGTCGACCGCCTGGAGGGCGACCTCAGCGACGTCGACGCCTACCTCTGCGGCCCGCCGCCGATGGTCGACGCCGCGATCGCACTGCTGACCGCCCGCGGCACGGCCGAGTCGCACATCTACTTCGACAAGTTCACGACCAGCGCGGACTGAGTACCGCCGCGTACTGAGGGAGAGGAGATCGAGATGGCTGATGGAACGATCGAGGAACCGGCGGTCAAGGAGCGCAACGTCCCCAAGCCGGTCTTCACGGACGCGGAGGCGGGGGCGCTGGAGTTCCCCTCCTCGCGCAGCCGCACGTACAACTACTTCACGCCGAGAAGACGGCGGGCGAGCGTCTACGAGGACGTCACCGTCGACGTCCAGCCGGATCCCGAGCGCCACCTGACGCAGGGCTGGATCTACAGCTTCGCCGACGGCTCGCGCGGCTACCCGCAGGAGTGGACGGCGCTGAAGTCGTCCAACTGGCACCTCTTCCTCGACCCGAACGAGGAGTGGGAGCAGACGATCTACCGCAACAACGCGGACGTCGTGCGCCAGGTCGCGAGCACGCTCGCGAACGCCAGAGCGGCCGACGCGTACGCGCGCTGGAACCGCAGCTGGACGAGAGTCGTCGAGCGCCACGTGAGCGCCTGGGCTCACCTCGAGCAGGGCCTCGGCCTGCACGTCTACACCTCCGCCCAGCGCGACGGACCGACGAACATGATCAACAACGCGCTCGCCGTCGGAGCGGCCCACAAGCTCCGCTTCGCGCAGGACATCATCCTCTACAACCTCGAATTGAGCGAGCAGATCGAGGGCTTCGACGGGAGCGCCCACGTCAAGGTCTGGCAGGACGACCCGATCTGGCAGCCGACGCGGAGAAACGCCGAGCAGCTGACGGGGACGCGCGACTGGGCGGAGCAGTTCTTCGCGCTCGCGGTCGTCTTCGAGCCGCTCGTCGGCGAGCTGTTCCGCAGCGGCTTCGTGATGCAGGCGGCGGCGCTCCAGGGCGACTTCGTGACGCCGACGATCATGGGCACCGGCGAGGCCGACACGGCGCGCGAGCAGCGCGGCGCGCGCGCCCTCTTCCGGATGCTCGCCGACGACGAGCAGCACGGCGCGCACAACCGCGAGGTGATGCAGGGCTGGCTCGAGACGTGGACGCCGCGCAGCCTCGAGGCCGCGCACCACCTCCAGCCGATCTGGTCGCAGATCTCGGAGAAGGTCGTCCGCTTCGAGGACTCGCTGGCGCGCTCGCGCGAGCGGATGGCGGACCTGCTGGAGGACATCACCCTGGAGATCCCGAGAGAGGTGCAGGCATGAGCGAGCAATTCACTTCGGATCGCACCTCGTCCAACCGGACCGGTGTGACCCTCATGAACAACCAGGTCGGCCATGTCGTCGCTCAGTTGATGGAGCAGAAGGGCGAGGTGACGGTGCAGGAGCTGCCGGCGATGAGCCGTGTCGACGGGGTCCGCAAGAGCGACTTCGACTTCGCCGGGATCGCCGAGGCGCTCGGCTGGGCCGAGTTCGGCAACGACGACTTCTAGGAGATCATGTCGACCCACTACGGGCGCATGGTCGTGCTCGACGACCGGCTGCTGATGTTCGCCAA
>JAATFK010000607.1 GCA_015655225.1 Solirubrobacterales bacterium
CGGCGCCGGGCGGTGGCAAGCGTCGCCAGGAGATGAAAGCCGCACGCGATCCCGATGATCGCGCTGCTCGGTGGCAGCGACGGGATCGCGTAGGCGAGCGCGATCCCGCCCCACACCGAGAGCAGCGCGAGCAGGCTGGAGAGTCCCATCGCGCGATAGGGACTGGCGGTGAGGCGGTGCGCGGCGCCGGCCGGCGCCGCGAGCAGCCCGAGCAGCAGCAGTGCGCCCACCGCCTGCGTCGCCTCCGCCGCCTGGACTCCGAGGAGCGCGAGGAACGCCACCCCAAGCAACCGGACGGGCACGCCCTGCGCCAGCGCGACGCGGGGGTCGACCGTCGCGTAGAGCAGCGGTCGGGCGATCAGGAGCATGACCGCGATCACGCCGGCGGCGACCGCCGCGGCGAGCAGCGCCTCGCCGCCGCTGAGCCCGAAGAGCGAGCCGAAGAGCGTATGGGAGGCGATGATCCCCTCGGCGCCCCCCGCTCCGGCGTTGAAGCGGTCGAGGAAGAAAACGCCCATGCCGAGGACCCACGCGAGCGCGATCCCGATCGTCACGTCGTCGGCCCCCGCACGCCGGCTGATCCCGGAGAGCGCGACCGCGACCAGGACGGTCGCGAGGACGAGGCCGATCCGCAGGTCGACCCCCGCGGCGGCGGCCGCGAGCGCGCCCGTGAACGCGACGTGGCTGAGCGTGTCGCCCGCGAACACCTGCGCGCGCAGCACGAGGAAGTACCCGACCAGCCCGCTCGCGAGCGCGACGAGCGAACCCGCCAGCAGGGCGTTGCGGACGAAGCTGTGCGCCAGCATCAGTCGATCGCCGGGTCGGCGCGTCCCGCGAACGCGCGCAGCGGAGCGACAAGCCGCGCGAGCACGTAGAGGGCGAGCGCGATCGTGCTGACCCAGAAGCCGACCGCCTCGTTCGTGAAGTACGAGAGCGAGAGCCCGAGCCAGACCGTCAGCAGCGCGAGCACGACGCTCACGAGCAGCCCGGCCCCGACCCGCGGGGTCAGCTGCTGCGCGGTCGCGGCCGGCGCGACGAGCAGCGCGAAGACCAGCAGGACGCCGGTGATCTGGGCCACCTCAGCGACGGCGAGCGACAGCAGCAGCCCGAACGCGAGCGAGAGCGCACGCACCGGCACGCCGGCGGCGGCCGCGACGTCGCCGTCGATCGACGCGAACAGCAGCGGCCGGCCGAGCGCGACGAGCACGACGACCGTCGCGAGCGCGACGAGCAGGAGCGTCAGCACCTGGCCGCGCGTGACCCCCAGGATCGAGCCGAACAGCAGGCTCTCGAGGCTCTCAAGGATCCCGTGGTAGAGACTGAGGAAGAGGAAGCCGAGCGCGAGCGCCCCGGCCTGCACGCTGCCGATCACGGCGCCCGCCTGCCTCGTGGCGCTCCGCTCCCCACGCGCGGAGCCCGCGCCGATCACGAGCGCCCCGCCGACGCAGAAGACGAAGTACCCGGCCACCAGCGGCGCGCCGGCGAGCGCGGCGGCGCTCGCCCCGGGGAACGACATCATCGCGAGGGTGTGCGCCGCGAAGCTCTCCCGCCGCAGCACCACGAGCCACCCGATCAGGGCCGCCATCACGGCGACGATCGTCCCCGCCTCCAGCGCGTTGACCATGAACGGGAAGGCGAGCAGCTGACGGACGTCGGAGACGACGTCGAGCGAGAGCCGAGGCGTCATCGCCGCCCCGCGAGCACCGGCTCGTGAACGACCGGCGTGTCCGGCTGGCCGACGACGACCACGCGCCCGTCGCCCGTGCGCAGCACCTCGACGTGCGCGTCGTAGAGCTCGCTCAGCGTCGGGGTCGTGATCACGTCGCGGGGCGCTCCGATCAGCGCCCCGCCCCGCGCGAGGTAGAGGACGCGGTCGAGGTACGACAGGAGCGGGTTGACGTCGTGGGCGACGAGCAGGACGGTCACGCCGTCCTCCCGGCAGACCTCCCGGATCAGCGCCGCCGTCGCGGCCTGGTTGGGCAGGTCGAGGCTGTCGAGCGGCTCGTCGAGCAGGAGCAGGCGGGGCCGGCGGACGATCGCCTGGGCGATCAGGAGTCGCTGCTGCTCGCCGCCCGAGCAGGTGCCGATCGGCCGGCGCGCGTAGGCGCTCGCGCCGACCCGCTCGATCACCTCCTCGACACGGCGGCGGGGATCGTCGCCGCGTCGGTGGCGGCCGAGCGGTCCGAATCGCGGGAGCGGGACGCCCCAGCGGGCCCCGTCGAGCCCGAGCCGGACGAGATCGACCCCGCGGATCCGCGTGGCCCCGTCGAAGCCGCGCCGCTGCGGCAGGTAGCCGATCGCGGCGTTGCGCCGGCCGGGCCGGCTGCCGAGGACCTCGACCGTCCCGCGCGACGGGGCGATCAGGCCGAGGACCGCGCGCATGAAGGTGGACTTGCCGGCGCCGTTGGGACCGAGGACGGCGACGAACGCGCCGCTCTCGATCTCGACGCTCACGTCGCTCCAGAC
>JAATFK010000535.1 GCA_015655225.1 Solirubrobacterales bacterium
TCCATGCGATGGATCTGGTACAGGTCGACGTAGTCGGTGCCGAGACGACGCAGGCTGTGGTCGATCTCGGTGAGGATCGCCTTGCGGGAGAGGCCGGCGCCGTTCGGCCCCGAGCGCATCGGGTGGCGCAGCTTGGTGGCGATCACGACGTCGTCGCGGTTCGCGAAGTCGCGCAGCGCGCGGCCGGTGATCTCCTCGCTCGACCCCTGCGAGTACATGTTCGCGGTGTCGAAGAAGTTGATGCCGGCGTCGAGCGCCTGCTTGATCAGGGGGCGGCTCCGCTCCTCGTCCAGCGACCAGACGGGGTGACCGCGCTCGGGCTGGCCGTAGGACATGCAGCCGAGGGCGATCGGCGAGACGTCGAGGCCGGTGGTGCCGAGCTTCACGTAGCGGATGGGTCTGCCTCCTTCGCCGGGGACGGCGAGGTCGGTACAATCGGACAGATCTCCGTTTGAGAGTAGCGGAGAACTCTCCGCTTTGCCCTCAGAGACGGAAGGACCCGCAGTGCCCGACGCGAAGCCGTCCCCGATGCGAGCCGACGCGCAGCACAACCGCACGCGCATCCTCGACGTCGCCGGCGAGCTGCTGGCCTCCTCGAGCGATGCGTCGATGAACGCGATCGCGAGAGCCGCGGGCGTCGGGCCGGGCACGCTGTACCGCCACTTCCCGAACCGCGAGGCGCTGATCCTGGCGGTCTACCGACATGACGTGCGGCGGCTCGTCGACGCCGCCCCGGACCTCTTGCGCGAGCGGCCGCCGCTCAGCGCGCTCGCCCTCTGGTTCGAGCGCCTCGCCTCCTACATCCGCCTCAAGCACGGCCTCGGCGACGCGCTCGACGCCGCCACCAAGCAGCAGATCAACGACGAGGACTCCGGTCCGGTGATCGGCGCGATCGGGCTGATGCTGGCGGCCGGCGAGGCCGACGGGACGATCCGCCCCGGCCTCGACCCCGCCGACGTCCTGCTGCTGATGAGCTCCCTCTGGCGGACGCCGGACACGCCCGCCGGCCACGAGCAGATCGAGCGCCTGCTCGACCTGATCGCGCGGGGGCTGCAGGCCTAGGCGCGGCTACGGCCAGTGGCTGACCCGCCGGCCGCTCGCGTCGAACGCGTCCAGCCGCAGCGGCTTCGCGTCGGGCGCCAGGAAGCGCACGAACCAGCGCACGCGGGCGAGGCGCGCATGGCGCGTCATCGTCTGCGGCCCGTCGGCGAGCGCCGGCGTCGCGACGGCGAGGGCGGCGGCCACGGCGACGAGGAGTCCGGCGGCGGTTCGGCGCATGCGGACGAACCTAGCGCCCGCGCGACCCGCCCCATGTGAGCGGGCGGTGAAGCGGTCGGCGTCACGACCTGGCGCGCTCGCGGCACTCTAGGGAGTGATGGACGATGCGGATGCGTTCTCACTCCTCTACGAACGCGAGGGACAGGCGGTGCTCGTCTTCCTCGTGCGGCGGACGGTCGACGTCGAGACGGCGGTCGACTTGACCGCCGAGACGTTCGCGATCGCGCTGCGCTCGTGGGCGAAGCTGCGGCCGCTCGGCCCCGAGCAACGCCGTGCGTGGCTGTTCACGGTCGCCCGCCGGCTCTACGGCCGCTACCTGCGCCGCGCGCGCGTCGAGCAGCGGGCGGTGCGCCGGCTCGGCATCCAGGTGCCGGCGGTCCACCACGAGGATCTCGCGCTGATCGAGGAGCGCGCGGGGCTCGCGGAGCTGCGGGCGCGGCTCGGCGCCGAGCTGGAGCGCCTCAGCGCCGACCAGCGGCAGGCGCTGCGGCTGCGGATCGTGGAGGAGCGGCCCTACGACGAGGTCGCGCGCCAGCTCGGCATCACCGAGGCGACGGCGCGGGCGCGCGTCTCGCGCGGGCTGCGGTCGCTGACGGCCGCGCTGGAGCCGCTGCGGTCGCTGCGGGAGGAGGGCTCGTGAGCGAGCGCCCCCGCGTCCTCGACGACCTCGGTGCCGAGCTGGAGCGGGCCGCGCGCCGCGCGCTCGCCTCGCCGACGCCGCCGTCCCGGCGGATCTGGCGCCTGAGCCCAGTGGTGCTCGTCGTGCTCGTGCTGCTGCTGGCGGCAGCCGCGGCGACCGCCACGCTGCTGATCGTGAACGGCGGCTCGCTGCCGGCGCCGCACGCCGCCGACCTCGCGCCGTGGCAGGACCCGCTCCCCGGCAGCGTCCGGCTCGCCGGGCTCGACGCGTCCGACCCGGACGGCGGTCCGCGCTGGGACCTGCGCCTCTCGCGCACGAGCAACGGGGAGACGTGCACCGCCGTCGGCCAGGTCTACGGCGGCCGCTTCGGGATCATCGGCCTCGACCACGTCTTCCGCGCCCAGCCGGTCGGCGGCGTCGACGCCTGCGGCAGCCCCGGGATCGCCGGCCCGGTGCTCGCCGGCGCCCGCGTCTTCCTCGGCCGCACCGACCGCGA
>JAATFK010000090.1 GCA_015655225.1 Solirubrobacterales bacterium
GCGACGCAGGAGCCGAACGTCTACGCCGGCCTCTCCGTCGTCGTCGGCGGGCTGATGTAGGCCCGTCCGCGCTTCTTCGCGAGAGTGATGGGCGGGCTGCTGTTCTGGGTCGGCGAGGACAAGATGCTGTTCGGCAGCGACTACGGCATCTGGACGCCGAAGTGGCAGGTCGAAGGGCTCGTCGACTGGGACTACCCGGACGACACGTTCTCCGACTTCCCCCGCTGGACGACGGCCGCGAAGAGAAAGGTGCTCGGGCTCAACGCCGCGCGTCTCTACGACGTGGACGTGCCGGAGCACCTGCGGCTGCCGGCCGACGAGGGCACGCCGGCCGACCCGAACGACGCCCAGCTGGTGGAGGGCCGCGCATGACGCTGCGGGCCAAGGTGCTGGACGCGCTCGCGACGGTCTACGACCCCGAGCTCGACGAGCCGATCACGGCGCTCGGCTTCGTCGGCTCGTGCTCGGTCTCGGCGGCCGGCGACGTCGACCTGCACCTGCGCCTGCCGACGCCTCAGTGCGCCCCCAACTTCGCCTACCTGATGGCATCCGACGCGCGCGAGCGCGTGCGCCGGGTGCCGCGGGTCGGCGACGTGCGGGTCGCGCTCGACGACCACTACACGGGGGACGAGATCAACGCGGCGATCGGCCGCGGCGGCGACTTCGGGGACGCCTTCCCGGGGGAGACCGCGGGCGACCTCGACGCGCTCCGCCAGCTGTTCCAGCGCAAGGCGCTGCTGGCGCGGCAGGGGCGCGTCTGCGAGCGGCTGCGGGCGGGGGGCGCGACGGTGGAAGCGATCGTCGGGCTGCGGGTCCGCGACCTCGCCGGCGATGATCCCGAGGTGCGTCGCTGCCTGACGCTGCGCCGCGAGCTGGGGTTGCCGCACGACGACGACGCGCCGGCGCTCGTCGCCGGCGACGGCGGCGCGATCCCGGTCGCGGAGCTGTCGCGCTGGCTGCGGCGCGCGCAGCTGGTCGGTCTCAGCCTCGAGAGCAACGGCGGGATCTGCCGCTCGCTGCTGCACGCGCGCCACGGCGTCCCCGACCCGACCCGACAGGAGGCTTCGGCATGATCGCCGCCCGCTTGCACAGGTACCACGACCCGCTCAAGCTCGAGCAGGTCGCCGAGCCGGCCGCGACCGGCCCGCACGACGTGATCGTGCGGATCGGCGGCGCCGGCCTCTGCCGCACCGACCTGCACGTGCAGGAGGGGCAATGGGCGGAGAAGTCGAACGTCGTGCTGCCCTACACGCTCGGGCACGAGAACGCCGGCTGGGTCCACGAGATCGGCTCGGCGGTCGAGAACGTCGCCGTCGGCGACACCGTGATCGTCCACCCGCTCGTCACCTGCGGCCTCTGCCGCGCGTGCCGCGCCGGCGACGACGTGCACTGCGAGAACAACCTCTTCCCGGGGATCTCGGTCGACGGCGGCTTCGCCGAGCTGCTGAAGACGACCGCGCGCTCGGTCGTCAAGCTCGACCCGTCGCTCCACCCGCGCGACATCGCGGCGCTCGCCGACGCCGGCCTGACTGCCTACCACGCGGTCAGAAAGGCGGCCGCGCTGCTCTACCCCGGCACGACCGCGGTCGTGATCGGCGCGGGCGGGCTCGGGCACATCGGGATCCAGTGCCTGAAGGCGCTGACGCCCGCCGAGATCATCGTGCTCGACCCCTCCGAGGCGGCGCTCGCGCTGGCCCGCGAGTCGGGCGCGGACCGCGCCGTCCGGGTCGACGGCAGCCAGGTCGACACCGTCCTGGAGCTGACCGACGGCAAGGGCGCCGAGGCGATCGTCGACTTCGTCGGCGAGCGCGGCGCGATCGAGGACGGCGTCGCGATGCTGCGCAATGCCGGCTCCTACTTCGTGATCGGCTACGGCGAGAACATCAACGTCCCGACGATCGACATCATCTCCCGCGAGATCAACTTCATCGGCAATCTCGTGGGCTCCTACAACGACCTCGCCGAGCTGATGACGCTCACGGCACAGGGCAAGGTCGCGCTGCACACGAGCAGCTATCCGCTCGAAGCCGTCAACGACGCGATGGCCGACCTCGACCAGGGCCGCCTGCGGGGACGCGGGATCCTGGTCGCGGACGCGGCCTGAGGGAGATCTCCAATGGGCAAGATCCTGCACTTCAACCACCACGCCCGCCTCCTGCTGCAGGCCGGCGTCGACGAGCTCGCGAACACCGTCAAGGTGACGCTCGGCCCGAGAGGCCGCAACGTCGTGCTCGAGCGCCTCACCGGCGCGCCGATGATCACGAACGACGGCGTCTCGATCGCACGCGAGATCGAGCTGAGCGACCAGTTCAAGAACATGGGCGCGCAGCTCGTCCGCGAGGTCGCCGACAAGACGAGCGACATGACCGGCGACGGGACGACGACCGCCACGCTGCTGGCGCAGGCGCTCGTGCGCGAGGGGATGCTCGTGCTCGAAGAGGGCGCCAACCCGATGCTGCTGCGGCGGGGGATCGAGGAGGCGGTGGAGCTGGTCGTCGCCGAGCTGCAGCGCAGCGCGCGGCCGGTCGACGGGATCGACCACCTGCGCCACGTCGCGACGATCGCGGCGAAGGAGGACGAGCGGATCGGCAACGCGATCGCCGAGGCGCTCGATCGCGTCGGCGAGGAGGGCGTCGTCTCGGTCGAGGAGTCCGAGCTGCCCGGCATCGCCGTCGACTTCGTCGAGGGGCTGCACGTCGAGAACGGCCACGTCACGCCCTACCTGATCCGCGACCATGTGCGGATGGAGACGGTCTTCGACGACCCGTTCATCCTCATGACGACCGGGCCGATCTCGGCCGTCCAGGACCTCATGCCGGCGCTGGACGCGGTCATGCGCAGCCCGCGGCCGCTGGTCATCCTGGCCGAGAAGGTCGATGGCGCGGCGCTCGGGATGCTCGTGCAGAACAACCAGCACGGGACGCTGCAGGCCGTGGCGGTACGCGCGCCCGGGTTCGGCCACCGCCGGGTCGCCTACCTCGAGGACCTCGCCGCGTTCACCGGCGGCCAGGTCATCAGCCCCGAGGCCGGGCTGTCGCTGGAGAACGTCGGCGTCGCGACCTTCGGACGTGCGCGCAGGGTGATCGTCACCGAGGACTCGACGACGTTCATCGAGGGCGCCGGCACCGAGGACGCGGTCAGCGCCCGGCTCGGGCAGATCCGCGTCGAGCTCGGCCGCGCGAGCCAGGAGAACGACGTCGAGGCGCTGCGCGAGCGGATGGCCCGGCTGTCGTCGCGCCTGGCCGTGATCCGCGTCGGCGGTGCGACCGACGTCGAGCTCAAGGAGCGGTTCCGGCGCACCGAGGGCTCGCTCGCCGCGACGCGCGCCGCGCTGGCCGAGGGCATCGTCCCC
>JAATFK010000203.1 GCA_015655225.1 Solirubrobacterales bacterium
ACGGTCGGCCGCGAGGCGATCCGCGCGCTCTGGGAGCGGGTGCTCGCGAGAGCGCCCCGCTTCGAGCCCGAGACGCCGCTGCCGACGCTCGTGAGCGGCGACCTCGCGCTCACCGGGACGCCCGCGAAGGACGGCGCGGGAGCCCGCGCCCAGGTCGCCCGTCGCCAGTCCGACGGCAGCTGGCTGCGCCTGCTCGACCACCCCGAGCTGACGCCGCCGAGCTGAGGTCGCGGGGCGGCCGCGGCGCCGTCCGGAATCCGGCGCGGTCTACTCTTCGCCGCCGCCGGCGTCGCACGGGCGGCGCCCCGCGTTCGACAGGAGAGGTCGATGGACTACGTGAACCTGGGCCAGACCGGGCTGCGCGTCTCGCGCGTGTGCCTCGGGATGATGAGCTACGGCAACGACAGCGACCGGCCGTGGGTGCTCGACGAGGCGGCCGCCGAGCCGCTCGTGCGGGCGGCATGGGAGGGCGGCGTCACCTTCTTCGACACCGCCGACATGTACTCGTGGGGCGCGAGCGAGGTCGCGACCGGCCGGCTGCTGCGCAAGCTCGCGACCCGCGACGAGGTCGTCGTCGCGACGAAGGTCTTCGTCCCGATGACGCCGGGCGAGAACGGCGGCGGCCTCGGCCGCAAGCACGTCCTCTCGGCGATCGACGCTTCGCTGAAGCGCCTCGAGATGGACTACGTCGACCTCTACCAGGTGCACTCGTGGGACGCGCGCACGCCGATCGAGGAGACGATGGAGGCGCTGCACGACATCGTCCGCGCCGGCAGAGCGCGCTACATCGGCGCTTGCAACAGCGCCGCCTGGCAGTTCGCGAAGGCCCAGACGGCGGCCGAGCGCCACGGCTGGACGCCCTTCGTCAGCATGCAGGACCACCTCAACCTCGTCTACCGCGAGGAGGAGCGCGAGATGCTGCCGCTGTGCGCCGACCAGGGCGTCGCGGTGCTGCCGTGGAGCCCGCTCGCGCGCGGCTGGCTGACCGGCAGTCGTGGCCGCGAGGAGCGCAGAGCGACCACCCGCGCCGAGACCGACGCGTTCGCCGAGACCCTCTACGGCCGCCCCGAGGACTTCGAGGTGATCGACCGCGTCCTGGAGCTGGCGGCCGAGCGCGGCCTGCCGCCGGCGCAGATCGCGCTCGCCTGGCTGCTGCACAAGCCGGAAGTGACGGCGCCGATCGTCGGCGCCACCAGACTCGGGCACGTCGAGGACGCGCTCGCGGCCGTCGAGGTGCGCTTGAGTGACGCGGAGATCGCGCGGCTGGAGGAGCCGTACGTCGCGCATCCGCTGAGACGACGCGACTAGCGCGGGCGCGCCCGGCTCGCGCCGGCGCGCCCGGCGGGCTGCCGTAGATACGGTTTTGTATAGGATTTGCGCCGCGCGCACCTCGGCCGGAGAGACGGAGGCGCGCGTGGACCTGCAAGCCAACGAAGCCCCGAGGTGCGCATGCGCGCGACGGTCATGCATGGCGCCGGCGACGTCCGCGTCGAGGACGTCCCCGACGCGACCCTGCGCGACGCCACCGACGTCACGGTGCGCATCGTGCTCGCCTGCATCTGCGGCAGCGACCTCTGGCCCTACCGCGATCTCGCTCCCTCCGAGGACGGCCGCCGGATGGGCCACGAGTTCGTCGGCGTGGTCGAGGACGTCGGCGCCGAGGTCACGACGCTGCGCCGCGGCGACCTCGTCGTCGCGCCGTTCCTCTTCGCCGACGGCAGCTGCGACTTCTGCCACGAGGGCGAGCACGCCCAGTGCCGCAACGGCGGCTTCTGGGGCGGCGTGCCGGGCTCCGACGGCGGCCAGGGCGAGGCGGTGCGCGTCCCCTTCGCCGACGCCACGCTCGTGCGCCTGCCGGTCGCGCCCGACGACGCGCTGCTGCCTGCGCTCCTGACGCTCTCCGACGTCTTCTCCACCGGTCACTACGCCGCGCTCTGCGCGCGCGTGCGGCCGGGCGTCACGGCGGCGGTCGTCGGCGACGGCGCGGTCGGGCTCTGCGGCGTGATCGCCGCACGCCGGCTCGGCGCCGAGCGCGTGATCGTCCTCGGCCACCACGCCGACCGGCTCGAGCTCGCCCGCGAGCTGGGCGCGACCGACGTCGTGACGGCGCGCGGCCCGGAGGCGGTCGAGCAGGTGCACGAGCTGACCGGCGGCGACGGCGCCCACGCGGTGCTCGAGTGCGCCGGCCAGCTGGAGGCCTTCGAGACGGCGCTCGCGATCACCCGCGGCGGCGGCGCGCTCGGCCGCGTCGGCGCCCCGCAGTACGCGAGCGCGCCGCACGTGCGCGGCCAGTTCGGCCGCAACATCACGATCGGCGGCGGCCCGGCGCCGACGCGCGCCTTCATCGAGGAGCTGCTGCCGGACGTGCTGGAGGGCCGCGTGCAGCCGGGTCGGGTGTTCGACGCGACGGTCGCCCTGGACGGCGTTCCGGAGGGCTACCAGGCGATGGACGAGCGCCGCTCGCTCAAGGTCCTGGTCCGGCCCTGAACCCCTCGGCTTCCTTTTGATCGGAAAAGATATAGGATCATCTGCGTTGGTTTCGATCGGTTCGGAGGAGGACGGGATGCAGCCGCATGGGGGAACGCTCGCCCAGCGCGACGGACGGCTCGCCGCAACGGTGACCGAGCGTCACTACATCGACGGTGAATTTCGGGAGAGCGTCGCCGGCGGCTCGTTCGAGACGCTCAACCCGGCGACGAACGACGTGATCGCCCGCGTCGCCGACGGCACGGCCGCCGACGTCGACGCCGCCGTCGCCGCCGCCCGCCGAGCGTTCGACGAGGGACCGTGGCCACAGCTGCCGGTCAGCGAGCGCGCCGTCGTCCTGCGCCGGATCGCCGCGCTGCTGCGCGAGCACGCGCACGACTTCATCGAGCGCGAGGTGCTGGACATCGGCATGCCGATCGCGCAGATGCACAGACTGGCGGCGCGCGCGGCGCAGAACTTCGAGTACTACGCCGGCGTCATCAGCGAGCTGCACGGCCGCTCGTTCCAGGTCGGCGGCGAGTTCCTCAACTACACGATCCACAAGCCGGTCGGCGTCGCCGGCATGATCATGCCCTGGAACGCCCCGCTGATGCTCTCGACGTGGCGGATCGCACCTGCGCTGGCGGCCGGCAACACGGTCGTGCTGAAGCCGGCCGAGTGGTCGCCGCTGACCGCGACCCGGCTCGCCGAGCTGATGGCCGAGGCGGGCCTCCCGGCCGGCGTCTTCAACACCGTGCAGGGCTTCGGCGAGACGGCCGGCGCGCCGCTCTCGGCGCACCCCGGCGTCGACCTGATCTGCTTCACCGGCGAGACCAGCACCGGCAGCAAGATCATCGCCGCCGGCGCGCCGACGCTGAAGCGCTCCTCGGTCGAGCTGGGCGGCAAGTCGCCGGTCGTCGTCTTCGACGACGCCGACCCCGAGCTGGCGGTCGACGCGGCGCTCGCGCAGATCTTCACGATGAACGGCCAGCGCTGCACGGCCGGCTCGCGCCTGCTGCTCCAGCGCGGCCTCTACGAGCAGGTGATCCAGGCGGTCGCCGAGCGCGCCCGCAACATCGTCGTCGGCGACCCCTTCGAGATGGACACCGAGCTGGGGCCGCTGATCCACCCCGAGCACTACGAGCGCGTGCTGGCGTACATCCAGTCGGCCCGCGACGAGGGCGCGCGGATCCTCGCCGGCGGCGGTCGTCCCGCCGGCCTCCCGCACGGCAACTACCTGGAGGCGACCGTGATCGCGGACGTGAACGAGTCGATGCGCGTCTTCCAGGAGGAGATCTTCGGCCCGGTCCTCGTCGCGATGCCGTTCGAGGACGAGGCCGACGCGATCCGGCTCGCGAACGCGACGCCGTACGGCCTCGCCGCGTACGTCTGGACCAACGACCTGCGCCGCGGCCACCGCGTCGCGCACGCGATCGACACCGGCATGTGCTGGATCAACTCGCAGAACGTGCG
>JAATFK010000537.1 GCA_015655225.1 Solirubrobacterales bacterium
CGCCCGCCAGCCGGTCGTCGTGCGTCACGAGCACGACCGTCCGCCCGGCCGTCGCCGTCCGGGTCAGGATGTCGATAACCGCGGCGCCCGAGGCGGCGTCGAGGTTGCCGGTCGGCTCGTCGGCCAGCAGCAGCGGCGGATGGTTCACGAAGGCGCGCGCGATCGCGACGCGCTGCTGCTCGCCGCCCGACAGCTGGTCGGGGTAGTTGTGCAGCTTCGTCGAGAGGCCGGTCAGCCGCAGGATGTCCGGCACCTTCGCGCGGATGTCCTTGCGCGAGCCGCCCGTCACCTGCAGGGCGTACGCGACGTTGTCGTGCACGGTGCGGTTCGGCAGCAGCTTGAAATCCTGGAAGACGACGCCGAGGTTGCGGCGGTAGAACGGCACGCGGCGGCGGGTGATGCCGGCGAGGTCGTGGCCGGCGACGCGGATCGTGCCGCTGTCGGCCTCCAGCTCCTTGATCAGGAGGCGCATCAGGGTCGACTTGCCGGAGCCGGTCGAGCCGACGAGGAAGACGAACGCGCCGGGATCGACCGAGAAGGTCGCCTGGTCGAGGCCGACCGCCTCGACGCCGTAGAGCTTGGAGACGTTGCGGAACTCGATCACCGGGCGCGTGCCGGGCGTCGAGGCGGGCCGCGCGGGCGGCGTGACGAGCGCCGGCGGGCGCTCCGTGACGACGCGGCGACGGACGCGGCGGGAGGTGGATCTGGTGGTGGCCATCGAGCGACCGAGACTATCGACGCTCGTCTGGAGCGGGACCGCTGCAAGCAGATTTGCAGGGCTTTTCATAACCCGAGGCAGAACGCGATCGCGGTCGCGGTACCTTGATCAGATGACCGCGATCTCGACCTCCACGCCGCCCAACGGCCTCCCCGTCCACCGCGTGAGCCTCGAGGGCACGCGCGCTGTCACCGCCCTCGTCGCGTTCGACGCCGGCGCCCGCAGTGAGCGCCCCGAGGAGAACGGGATGGCGCACTTCCTCGAACATCTCGTCTTCAAGGGCGGCGAGACGTTCGACAACTACAGAGCCGTCAACGAGACGGCCGAGCGGATCGGCGCGCAGCTGAACGCCTACACGAGCCACGACCTCGTCGCCTTCCACATCACCGCCCGCGCCGAGGTGGCGCTGGAGGCGATCGACCTGCTGACCGACTTCGTCGGCCGCCCCCGGCTCGACGCCGAGGAGCTGGACCGCGAGCGCGGCGTCGTGATCCAGGAGATCGCCCGCTCCGAGGACCAGCCGTCGACCGTCGCCGAGCACCTGATCGACCGCGCCGCGTTCGGCGACCACCCGCTCGGGCGCCCCGTCCTCGGTCCCGTCGAGCACCTGCGCGACACGTTCACGCGCGAGGCGATCGTCGCCTTCCGCGAGCGCCGCTGGTCGGGCGCGCGGGGCGGCGCGTTCGTCGTCGGCAACCTCGAGCACCTGCCCACCACCGGCTCCGCCGGCGGTGCCGACGGCGCCCTCGACGACCTCTTCAACCGCTTCCCGGCGCTGCCCGAGCCGGAGGCCTACGAGGCCGCCCCGCCGCTGCTGACGCGCACGCTGGTCGAGGAGCGCGACTCGAAGCAGTCCCACCTGCGGATGGTCTACCGCCCCTCGATCGACCCGACCGACGCGAAGCAGCGCGCCGCGCTGACGATCTACGCGACGCTGCTGGGCGGCTCGATGGGCTCGCGCCTGTTCGACGAGATCCGCGAGCAGCGCGGCCTCGCCTACTCCGTCTACGCGCTCGCGCACGCCTTCTCCGACGTGCCGATCCTGCAGCTGTCGGCCGGCCTCGACTCGACCAGAACGGTCGACGCCTACAAGCGGATGCGCGAGATCGTGACCGAGCTGCGCGGCGACGGCCCGACCCACGAGGAGGTCGAGCGCGCCCGCGCCTACGCCGCCGGCGCGCGCGTGCTCGCGTTCGAGAACACGAACGCGGTCGCCCGCTACGCGGCGCAGCAGACGATCCTGTTCGGCGAGACGATCGACCCCGACGCGGCGATCAGCGCGCTCGACGCGATCACCTACGACGAGGTCGTGGAGGTCGGGCGCGGGATCGCCGACGAGCTGGCGGTCGCGGTCGTCGGGCCGCACACGACCGCCGACTTCGACTGACGTTGCACTCCTCCGGCGCGAGGCGCGACAATCCGCGTGTGCCGCCGCCGGAGGATCCGCGCCTCGACCTGCGCGAGCTGCGTCGCTACGTCGAGCGCGTGAGCGATCGCTGGCCGATCGAGCATGCGCTGATCGCGGGCGCGCGGGTCGACGACGTGAACGGGGCGCTGCCGCAGCGCGAGCGCGGCCCCGAGTTCGTCGTCGTGCTGATCTCGGAGTTCTTCGACGGCGTGCCCTGGCTGGAGCGCGTCTATCAGGCCGGCTCGCTGTGGGACGCGGCCGTGATGGGCTCGGTCGCCGACGTGCACTGCTACACGCCGCCCGAGTTCGGCCGCAAGCGCGACGCCCTGCCGCGCGTGCGCGACGCGGCCGACCGCGGCTTCGACCTGCTCGCGGCCGACGCGCCGGCGTAGTCGCCGGCGCGTCGGCTCGAGCGGCTCAGCCTCCGGCCGGGACCGCGACCATCCGCTCGATCGGGATCCGCGCCCGCTCGGCGATGTCGTCGGGGACGCGGACCTCGGTCGTGCCGTCACGCAGCGAGTCGCGCAGTCTCGGCAGCGTGATCATCTTCATGTAGCGGCAGCTGGCACGCTCGTTCGCGGCGACGAAGTCGACGGCCGGCGCGGCCGTGCGCAGCGGGTGCAGCATGCCGGTCTCGGTCGCGACGATCACCGGGCCGTCCTCGACCTGGTGCTCCTCCGCGTATCTCAGCATCCCGCCGGTCGAGAGCATGTGGACGCCGGTCGCGTCCACGTCGCCGGCGGCGACGTACTCCATCACGCTGGTCGAGCAGCCGCACTCGGGGTGGATCAGGAAGTCGGCGCCGGGGTGGGCGGCGCGGACCGCCGAGATGTCGTCCGGGCGGATGCCGGCATGCACGTGGCACTCGCCGTCCCAGACGTGCAGGGAGCGGCCGATCCGCTTCTCGACGTAGGCGCCGAGGAACATGTCGGGGCCGAACAGGATCTCCGTGTCCGGCCCGTGCTCGCGCAGGATGTGCTCGACGACCGCGACCGCGTTCGAGGAGGTCACGCAGTAGTCGGTCTCCGCCTTCACCTCGGCGGTCGTGTTGACGTACATCACGACGACCGCGCCGGGATGCTTCGCCTTCCAGCCGCGCAGCTGCTCGGCGGTGATCGAGTCGGCCAGCGAGCAGCCGGCGTCGGCGTCGGGGATCAGGACGGTCTTCCGCGGCGAGAGGACCGAGGCCGTCTCGGCCATGAAGTGGACGCCGCAGAAGACGATCGTCTCGGCGTCGGTTCGGGCTGCCTGGAGCGAGAGGCCGAGGGAGTCGCCGACGTAGTCGGCCACGTCCTGGATCTCGGGCAGCTGGTAGTTGTGGGCGAGGATCACGGC
>JAATFK010000425.1 GCA_015655225.1 Solirubrobacterales bacterium
CGGCGCGCGCGGCGCCGTCCCAGGCAACGGCGATCGCGGTCGCGCCGCGCTCCTGTGCCGCGTTGCGTGCCGCCTCCAGCTCCGGTCCCAGCTCGATCCCGCGCTCGGCCAGCAGCGCGGGGCGGCCGGCGAGCACGACGTGGCCCTCGACCTCGCCCTCGACGCCGAGGCCGGCGAGGTTGGCGAACGCTGCGACCGGGGGGAGCGTGGAGTACGCACGCCGCGCCGCGTCCGCGAGCGCGCGCCCGAGCGGGTGCTCGGACCCGTCCTCCAGCGCGCCGAGCAGCCGCAGCGCCTCGTCGCGGTCGGTCCCGGGCGCGACGGTCAGCTCCGTCAGCGTCATCGCGCCGGTCGTCACGGTGCCGGTCTTGTCGAGGACGATCGTGTCGACCGCGCGCGTCGCCTCCAGCACCTGCGGACCCGTGATCAGGAGGCCGAGCTGGGCGCCGCGGCCGCTGCCGACGAGCAGCGCGGTCGGCGTCGCGAGCCCGAGCGCGCAGGGACAGGCGATGATCAGGACCGCGACCGCCGCGGTGAACGCGAACGCGGCCGAGCGGCCGTCGAGCAGCCAGCCGGCGAGCGTCGCGACGGCGATCCCGAGCACGACCGGGACGAAGACGGCCGAGACGCGGTCGGCGAGTCGCTGGACCGGAGCCTTGCCGCTCTGCGCGGCGGTCACGAGCCGGCCGATGCGGGCGAGCGCGGTGTCGCTGCCGATCCGCGTGACGCGCACGACGAGGCGGCCGCCGAGGTTGACGGTCGCGCCCGTGACCGCGTCGCCGGGCGCCTTCTCGACCGGCGTCGACTCGCCCGTCAGCAGCGCCTGGTCGACCGCCGAGCGGCCGCTCTCGACGACGCCGTCGGTCGCGAGCTGCTCCCCGGGCCGCACGACGAAGCGGTCCCCGACGCGCAGCTCCTCGACCGGCACGCGCCGTTCGGCGTCGTCCGCGTCGAGCACGGCGGCGTCGGTCGCGCCGAGGGCGAGCAGCGCCTCTAGCGCCGCCCCGGCGCGGCGCTTCGCGCGCGCCTCGGCCCAGCGACCGGCGAGCAGGAAGGTCACGACGACGGCCGCGACCTCGAAGTAGACGTGGTCGAGCGAGGCCGAGCGACTCGGGACCAGCTCGAAGCGCATCCGCATGCCGGCGTCGCCGGCGTGGCCGGCGAGCAGCGCGACGACCGACCAGCACCAGGCGGCGAGCGTCCCGATCGAGATCAGCGTGTCCATCGACGCCGCGCCGTGGCGCAGGTTCACCCAGGTCGCGCGGTGGAACGGCCACGCCGCCCACAGGACGACGGGGGTCGCGAGCGCGAGGGAGACCCACGCCCAGCCGTCGAACTGCAGCGGCTCGACCATCGCGAGCAGGAGCACCGGCAGCGAGAGCGCGGCGGCGACGAGGGTGCGGGTGCGAAGCGCGTCGGCTCCGTCCGCCGGCTCCGGCTCGGTCGGATCCGCCGCCGGGACGGGCAGCGACGCGTGGTATCCCGCCCGCTCGACCGCCGCGACGAGGGCGTCGGGCGCGACCAGCGCGGGGTCGAAGGCGACCGACGCGCGCTCGGTCGCGTAGTTGACCGAGGCCGCGACGCCGTCGAGCGTGTTGAGCTGGCGCTCGACGCGGGCGGCGCACGAGGCGCACGTCATGCCGTCGATCGGCAGCTCGAGCATCTCGCTCACGGAATACGGGTCTGGGGTATCCACCGCGCCAACCGTACCATACGGGTGGGGGGTACGGTAGACTCTGGCTCATGGCGACCGAGACGCGGGGGTACTCCGCCACCAAGGACCAGCTGACGAAGCGCCTCAAGCGCGTCGAGGGTCAGGTGCGCGGCGTCGAGCGGATGGTCGAGGAGGACCGCTACTGCATCGACGTGCTGACGCAGATCTCGGCGATCCAGGCGGCGCTCGACAAGGTCGCGCTCGGGCTGCTCGACCAGCACGCCCGGCACTGCGTGATCGGCGCCGACGAGGCCGAGCAGGTCGACAGAACCGACGAGCTGATGGCAGCCGTCGGGCGCCTGATGCGCCGCGGCTGAGCGGTCGATCTCACACGGTCGCCCGCGCGACCGTCTCACCTGGTGAGCCCCGACCACCCCACCAGAGGTCACGATCTCCCGCATGCCGTCGCCGTCCCGTCCGTCGTTGCCGCCGTTCGAGCGGGTCGTGGAGCTGCACGGCCCGCTCGTGCTGCGCTTCTGCGCGGCGCGCGTCGGCCCGGTGCGCGCGGACGACTGCTTCCAGGAGACGATGCTCGCCGCGCTGCGCGCCTACGACCAGGTGCGCGACGTGGATGCGCTGCAGTCCTGGCTGCTGACGATCGCGAGCCGCAAGGCGGTCGACCTGCACCGGGCACGCGCACGTGAGCCCGAGCCGGTCGAGGAGATCGAGCCGCTGGCGGGGGTGACCGAGCCCGCCGGGCTGCCCGACGACGGGCTCTGGGAACAGGTCCGGGAGCTGCCCGAGAAGCAGCGCCAGGCGGTGACGCTGCGCTACCTCGCCGAGCTGACGTACACGGAGATCGCGGCGGTCATGGAGATCGCCGAGCCGGCCGTGCGGCGCAACGTCTTCGAGGGTCTGCGACGACTGAGAAGGGACATGCCATGAGCTAAAACAACAGGCCCGACCCGGCCACCTGGTCGCGACTGCGCGCGGAGCTGGCGCGGCGGGCCGAGGCGGAGGGGCTGCTCGACGTCGCGTTCGAGCGCCACGACACGCCGCTCGGCACGGTGCTGCTGGGGGCGACCGCCGAGGGGCTGGTGCGCGTCGGGCTGCCGAGCGAGGACGAGGACGCGGTGCTCGACGAGCTGGCGCGGCGCGTGTCGGTGCGGGTGCTGGGCGGGTCGCGCGCGTCGGTGACCCGCGCGCGCCATCAGCTCGACGAGTACTTCGGCGGCGAGCGACAGACGTTCGACGTGCCGCTCGACTGGCGCCTCGTCACCGGCTTCCGCCGTGAGGTGCTGCGCGCGACCGAGCGGATCCCCTACGGCAGCACCGCCTCCTACCGCAGCGTTGCGACCGAGGCCGGCAGCCCCGGCGCCGTCCGCGCCGCCGGCACCGCGCTGGCGCTCAACCCGCTGCCGATCGTCGTCCCCTGCCACCGCGTGCTGCGCACCGGCGGCGCGCTCGGCTCCTACCGCGGCGGGCCGGCGGCGAAGGCGGCGCTGCTGGGGCTGGAGGGGGTCGTGAGGTGAGCGCCGCCGCGCGCGGTCATATCCAAGGTATGTCCGGTAGATGTCAGATCGATGTCCGGACTATTGTTGAATATGCGATGCACGACATGTGCCGGCGTTCCAGCGACATGCCTGGCTCAGCTTCTATCGCGAGTGGTCAGAGCTGGACGGCGGCGACGACCTCGGGTCTCGCGTCGAGCACGACCTCGAACTCGTCTAGCTTCCGGTCGACTGGCGAGAGCCGCGAGCAGCTGAGGTAGCCTCCTGGCGCCTTGCGGGACGTCTGGGACTACTTCCATCACCACGGACGCACGATCGAAGCCGCCGGGCTCCCGATGAGGCAACCTGGAGCACCCCGTGAGCGGCCTTCCCGCCTAGCTGGAGAAGTCCGGGATCGCCCCGCGCGCGGACTCGGCGCGGCCTCTCGGCTCCTCCCACTCCTCCTGGCGCCCGAGCGCGGTGAGGTCGAGGAAGTAGTAGGAGCCGCCGGTCATCTCGGCGCCGCGCGCGTAGGTCGAGTTGGTGTGGAAGACGCGGTCCTCGACGCGCAGGAAGAAGCTCGTCCCGGGCTGTTCGCCGGGGTACTCGGGCGCCGGTCTGAAGTTGTACTCGGGCGGCGCGACCGCCTCGTCGAGCGTGACGTGGAAGTCGTAGTTGAAGTCGCTCCCGAACGACGAGTACCACGGCACCGTCCAGCCCTTCTTCGCCTTGTACGCCTCAAGCTTCGCGAGCGGCGCCCGCGCGATCAGCGCGAAGCGCGTGTCGCGCACCTCGAGGTGGCGCAGCAGGCCGGGGGCCAGCTCGTCGACCCCCGCCGTGCAGGCGGAGCAGGCTTCGTCCCACGACGGGTCGAACATGAAGTGCTGCACGATCAGCTGGCGGTGGCCGTCGAACAGGTCGAGCAGGCTGACCGTGCCCTCGGGCCCCTCGAACGCGTACTCCTTCACGACCTCCACCATCCCCATCCGGCGGCGCTCGGCGTTGAGCGCGTCACGCTCGCGCGTCAGCGCCTTCTCTCTCGCCAGCAGCGCGCGGCGCTGGGTCAGCCACTCGGACTCGGAGACGATCTCTGGCAGGCTCATGGACGGGTGCTCCCCTCGGTCGACGGCTCTCCTCTCACGACTCCGGTGCGCCGCGAAACTCATCGGCCGCCGGTTCGAGGGAGTGGCTCGCCAGCACCTCCGGGACGCACTGCCCGAACGACTGCAGCCCGAGCGCGCCGACCAGCGCCAGCGCGCGGGCGTCGTCGGAGCCGGGCGCGGCCGTGTAGACGACCAGCCGCAGGTCGCTCCCGCGCACGGTCAGCACGTCGCAGTCGAGCGTCATCGGCCCGACCTGCGGGTGCACGACGAGCTTGCGGCTCGCGGCCTGCTCGGCGATCGGGCGCTCCTCCCACAGTGCCGCGAAGTGCGGGCTGATCTCTCTCAGGTCGGCGACCAGCTGGCGCAGGCGCGCGTCGTCGGGGTGCCGGGCGGTGGCGTCGTGCAGATCGCCGACCAGCTCGCGGTCGAAGCGCTCCAGCCCCTCGGGCGTGTGCTGGACCGGCGACGGGCAGCCAGCGAAATGCCGCCAGGCGATGTTCTGCTTGCGCTCGGGGAGGCCGGAGAAGTCGCCCAGCAACGCGATCGCGAGGTCGTTGGCGGCGACTCGCTGCCACGACGCGTCGCACACG
>JAATFK010000579.1 GCA_015655225.1 Solirubrobacterales bacterium
GCGAACGGCAGACAGGTCGTCATCTCCGCCGGCAAGGGCGGCCAGGCGATCGCGAACGACGCGACCACCGGCAGACTGCTGTGGAGAACGGCCGTCGGCAGACACAACGGCCACGACAGAGACAACCTGTACGCGATGAGACGGCAGTACTCGAGACTGCCGGACCCCGCCAGCACGTACAACGTGTACCCGGGTGAGCTGGGTGGCGTCGAGACGCCGTACGCGACCGACGGCACCACCTGGTACCTCGCGATCAACAACCTCAACGGCATTGTCAGAAGACAGGTCGAGGGCCTCGGCAACCCGGCGACGGGCACCGGCGAGGTCGTCGCGATCGACATCGCGACGGGCAGAATCAGATGGGACCACAGACTCAGAAGCTCGTCCTACGGCGGGGCGACGGTCACGAACGACCTCGTCTTCACGACGACGTTTGACGGCACCCTCTACGCGCTGAACACGGCGACGGGCGACGTCGCGTGGTCCAGAAGACTGCCGGCGAGCACGAACGCGCCGGTGATCGTCAACGACGACACCGTCATCACGGCGGCGACGATCCCGACGAGCAGAACGCAGAGACCGGTCATCGTCGCCTACCGCCTCGGCGGCTCTGGCGCGGCCGGTGGCACGAGCACGACCAGCACGACGGCGACGACGCCGACGACCACGACGGCGACGACGAGCACGAGCGCCTCGACGGGCGGCGGCGACGCGACGGCGGGCAGAGCGGTCTTCACGACCAACTGCGCCAGCTGCCACACGCTCGCCGACGCCGGGACGAGCGGCACGGTCGGTCCGAACCTGGACCAGCTGAGACCGAGTGACGCGCTCGTCACCAGACAGGTGACCAACGGCGGCGGCGGCATGCCGGCCTTCGGTGGTCAGCTCTCGACGAGCGACATCGCGAACGTCGCGGCCTACGTCTCGTCGGTCGCGGGCAGAAGAACCAGCACCAGAAGCAGCGGCGGCGCCGGCACCCCGTAGCCACCGCGCAGCGCGTCGCACCACGAATCGAGGCCGCGCACCGCTCCCCGCGGTGCGCGGCCTCTCGTGTTTCGAGTCAGCGCCCCGCTCGTGTGCCAGGTCTGTGAACCGAGGGGCAGGCGAGGTCCGTACGGGGTACGGATGGCGGAGCGGCACGGCTGCCGCCTTCGCACCGTTGGCTAGGAAAGAGGACTCGATGACGACGCACGCACGATCTCGCGGCATCCCGGGCCGGGCCCGGCTGCTGGCACCGCTCGCGGCAGTCGCGATAGCCGCCGCGGTCGCCGGCTGCGGCGGAGGGAGCAGCTCGTCGACGACGTCGGCCGCCGCGCCCGCCACCACGGCGAGCACCCCGGCGACGACGATGACGACGACGCCCACCGCGACGAGCACGACGCCGGCGAGCACGATGACGAGCACCACGCCGTCGAGCACGATGACCACGACGACGCCGTCGACCACCTCGACCGCGCCGGCCGCCGGTGGCGGTGGCGGCGACGCGACGGCGGGCAGAGCGGTCTTCACGACCAACTGCGCGAGCTGTCACACGCTCGCCGACGCGGGCTCCTCCGGGAACGTCGGCCCGAACCTCGACAACCTGAGACCGAACGACGCGCTCGTCACCAGACAGGTCACGAACGGCGGCGGCGGCATGCCGGCGTTCGCCGGCCAGCTGTCCAGAAGCGACATCGCGAACGTCGCGAGATACGTCTCGTCGGTCGCCGGCAGAAGAACCAGCACCAGAAGCAGCGGCGGCGCCGCGACGCCGTAGGCGCGCCCGATCCGGCGGGAGGGCGCGCCCTCCCGCCGGCGCTTCACATCCGATCCTCACGTCCACGTCAACTTGTGGCTAGCATGGCGTGTCGACCGTGAGCGCAGAGACGTCAAGACCGGCGGACCCGCCGCAAGTCCGCAACCACCGCGGCGAGCTGCTGCCGAGCAACTACAAGTGGATCGCGCTGTCGAACACCACGCTCGGCGTCCTGATCATCACGATCAACTCGTCGATCCTGCTGATCTCGCTGCCGGCGGTCTTCAACGGCATCGGCCTCGACCCGCTGACGCCGAGCAACACCAGCTACCTGCTGTGGCTGATCCTCGGCTTCCTCGTCGTCACCGCGGTCCTCGTCGTCAGCCTCGGCCGCCTCGGTGACATCTACGGCCGCGCGCGGACCTACAACCTCGGCTTCGCCGTCTTCACCTTCTTCAGCATCCTGCTGTCGATCACGTGGCTGAAGGGCAGCTCGGGCGCGCTCTGGCTGATCATCATGCGCGCGCTGCAGGGCGTCGGCGGGGCGATGCTGTTCGCCAACTCGAGCGCGCTGATCACCGACGCCTTCCCGCAGGAGCAGCGCGGCCTCGCGCTCGGGATCAACGGCGTCGCGGCGGTCGCGGGCTCCTCGATCGGGCTCGTGCTCGGCGGCGTCCTGGCCCCGGTCGCGTGGCGCGCCGTGTTCCTCGTCTCGGTCCCGTTCGGGGTCTTCGGGACGATCTGGGGCTACCGCAAGCTCCACGACCTGAGCGAGCGCCGGCCGGCGAGAATCGACTGGTGGGGGAACGTCACCTTCGCGATCGGCCTCGTCGCCGTGATGGTCGGGATCACCTATGGGATCCAGCCCTACGGCGCCCACACGATGGGCTGGACGAGCCCGAAGGTGCTCGCCGAGATCATCGGCGGCCTGCTCGTCCTGGGCGCGTTCTGCGTGATCGAGACGCGCGTCGAGTCGCCGATGTTCCACCTCGACCTGTTCAAGGTGCGCAGCTTCGCGCTCGGCAACCTCGCCTCGCTGCTGTCGGCGATCGGTCGCGGCGGCCTGCAGTTCGTCCTGATCATCTGGCTGCAGGGGATCTACCTGCCTCGCCACGGCTACAGCTATGCCGACACACCGCTGTGGGCCGGCATCTACCTGCTGCCGCTCGTCGCCGGGATGCTGTTCGCCGGCCCGATCGCGGGTGCGCTCTCGGACCGCATCGGCCCGCGCCCGTTCGCGGTCGGCGGGATGGTGCTCGCGACGCTCTCGTTCCTGCTGCTGGCGCTGCTGCCGGTCAACTTCTCCTATCCCGTGTTCGCGCTCGTGATCGCGCTCAACGGCCTCGGGATGGGGGTCTTCTTCTCGCCCAACCGCGCGAGCATCATGAACGCGCTGCCACCGAACCAGCGCGGCGCCGGCGGCGGGATGGCGGCGACGTTCCAGAACTCGGCGCAGGTGCTGTCGATCGGGATCTTCTTCACGCTGATGATCATCGGGCTCTCGGGCGGCCTGCACGACTCGCTCTACCACGGCCTCGTGGCCCACGGCGTGCCGAGCGCGGACGCCTCCAGAGCGGCGAACCTGCCGCCGGTCTCGACGCTCTTCGCCGCGTTCCTCGGCTACAACCCGATCCAGACGCTGCTCGGCTCGGGCATCCAGCACGTGCCGCTCGCCCAGCAGCATGTCCTGCTCGGCCACACGTTCTTCCCCTCCGTGATCTCCTCGCCGTTCTCGAGCGCGCTCACCTCGGCGTTCGTCTTCGGCCTCGTCGCCTGCGCGATCGCCGGCCTCGCCTCCGCCATCCCCGCCAGAGGGACGCCGTTCCTGGCCTTCCGGCGCCGGTCGCGCTGAGCGGGCGCTAGGCCGCCGAGGGCAGGCCGAACGCCACGCGGCAGTGGCGCAGCAGCTCCCGCGGCGCGGGACGGCCGGTCGAGGACCAGACGAGCGCCAGCACCGCCGGGGTCGCGATCCCGCTGAGCGGGACGGGGCGCAGCCGCTCGCCGAAGCCCGCGGCCATCGAGGCGCTGAGGATCGCGACGCCCAGTCCCCGCGCGGCGAGGTCCGCGACCGTGTCCGGCGCGCTCGCCTCGAGCGCGACGCTCGGCGACAGCCCCTGGGCCGCGCAGGCCTGGTCGAGCACCGCGCGGATCCCCGTCCCCCGCGGCAGGCAGACGAGCGGCTCGGCGCAGACGCGGGCGAGGGTGAGCCGTCTGCGCGCCGCGAGCGGGTGGTCGGGCGCGACCAACGCGACGAGCCCCTCGCTGATCAGCGGCAGCGCTGGAAGGCCGGCAGGGGGCGCGCCGGCGGTCCCGACCAGCGCGAGGTCGGCGACGCCGTCGCGCACCCGCTCGACCAGTCGGTCGGAGGTGTCCTCGACGAGCGCCAGCTCGACGCCCGGGTGCTCGCGGTGGAAGGCGGCGAGCGCCGCGAACAGCGGCGCGACCGTGCAGGCGGTGACCATCCCGACGACGAGCCGGCCGCGGATCAGCCCGGCGACCTCGTCGACCGACTGGCGCACGGCACTCGCGGAGGCGAGCGCGGCGCGGGCGTGGTCGAGCGCCGCGGCACCCGCCGGCGTCAGCGTCGCGCGGCGCCCCGAGCGGTCGATCAGCGTCGCGCCGAGCTCGCGTTCGAGCTGCTGGATCTGCGCGCTGACGCCCGACTGGCTGATGTGGACGCGCTCCGCCGCGCGGGTGAAGTTGGCCTCCTCGGCGACCGCGACGAAGTACTCCAGCTGGCGCAGCTCCATAGCTGGAGATTCTAGTTGCGATCTCGACTATCTGTTGGACTTCTGATGCCGCGTGGTCGAACGTGGTGGGGCACACCAACCGAGAGGAGCCATCATGCCCACGTACGCGAGCGCCCAGCAGCCCGAGGACCTGACCCGCCTGTTCGTCGAGCGCGCGAACGCCGGCGACGCCGCCGGGATCGCCGCGCTCTACGAGGAGCAGGCGGTGATGGCGTACCCGCCCGGCGGCCAAACGGTCGGCCGCGAGGCGATCCGCGCGCTCTGGGAGCGGGTGCTCGCGAGAGCGCCCCGCTTCGAGCCCGAGACGCCGCTGCCGACGCTCGTGAGCGGCGACCTCGCGCTCACCGGGACGCCCGCGAAGGACGGCGCGGGA
>JAATFK010000666.1 GCA_015655225.1 Solirubrobacterales bacterium
ACAAGCACCCGATGATGTTCGAGGTCGGCGGCGCGCCCGAGCCGGTCCTCTACCACTGCGCGCCGCATCAGTGGGAGAAGTATTTCGACGGCGTCGTGAGCGGCGAGCGGCGCAGCGCCTACGCCTTCACCGAGCCCGGCACCGGCTCGGACCTCGGCGCGATCGAGACGACCGCCGTGCGCGACGGCGACGACTGGGTGATCAACGGGCGCAAGCTCTTCATCGGCCTCGCTGAGCGCGTCGAGTTCCTGATCCTGTTCGCGTCGACCGACCCCTCGCGCGGCGCGCGCGGCGTCTCCGTCTTCCTGCTCGACTCCGGCATCCCCGGCTACGAGGTCGTCCGCACGATCCCGACGATGGGCGACGCGTGGGACCCGTGCGAGCTCCGCTTCAGCGACTGTCGCGTCAGCGACGCCCAGCGGATCGGCGAGGTCAACGAGGGCTTCGCGACGGCCGACCACCAGCTCAGCCACGGCCGCCTCAAGATCGCCTCCTACCAGCTCGGGATCGCGCAGCGCTGCATCGACCTCGCGGTCGCGTGGGCGCAGGAGCGGACCACCTGGGGCCAGCCGATCGCCTCGCGCCAGGCGATCCAGTTCATGCTCGCCGACAGCGTCACCGAGCTCGACGCGGCGCGGCTGCTCGTCTACCGCACCGCCTGGAGAGCCGATCGCGGGGAGGACGTGCGCACCGACGCCTTCAAGTCGAAGCTGTTCGCGACCGAGATGGCGCAGCGCGTCACCGACCGCTGCCTGCAGGTCTTCGGCGGTCGCGGCTACGCGAGAGACTCGCCGATCCAGAGCTTCTTCCGGCAGGTGCGGCTGTGGCGGATCGGCCACGGCACCGCCGAGATCCACCGCTGGATGATCGCCCGCGACCTGCTCGGTCCGGCCGCGAGTGGGAGGACGTCATGAGCAGACTGCTGGAGGGACGCGTCGGCGTCATCACGGGTGCCGCGAGTGGGATCGGGCGCGGGCTCGCGGAGGCGTTCGTCGCCGCCGGCGCGCGCGTGGCGATCTTCGACCGCACCGGCGCCGAGGAGGCGGCCGGGGAGATCGGCGGCGGCACGCTCGGCCTGCCGGGGGACGTGACCGACGAGCAGCGCGTGGCGGAGGCGTTCGAGACGGTCGCCACCGCGTTCGGCGGCTTCGACTTCCTCGTAAACAACGCCGGCGTGCGGGTGCAGGTGCCGTTCACGGAGCAGACGCTGGAGAGCTGGCGCCAGACGATCGACGTCAACCTGACCGGCACGTTCGTCTGCAGCCAGGCGGCGGTGCGGCTGATGCTCCCGCGCGGCGGCGGCAAGATCGTCAACCTCGCCTCGACGGCGGGCGCGCTGGCGCTGACCGAGCGGGCCGCCTACAACGCCAGCAAGGGCGGCGTGATGGCGCTGACGCGGACGGTCGCGGCCGAGCTCGCGTCGAGAGGAATCCAGTGCAACGCGATCGCCCCCGGGATCGTCGAGACGCCGCTCAGCGCGCGCTACTTCACCGACCCGCGGATGACCGAGATCATCACCTCGAACACGCCGCTGGGGCGGTGGGGCCAGGTGGACGAGATCGCCGGCCCGGCGATCTTCCTCTGCAGCGAGGCGTCGAGCTACGTCCACGGCGCGACGCTTTTCGTCGACGGGGGCTGGAATGCCGCCAAGGGTTACTGAAAGGAAATCTGATGCTTGACCCCCTGGGAGACCGCAACCTCACCGACCTGCTCGAGGAGCGGGTCCAGCAGCACGGCGACCGCACCTTCCTCGTCTTCGAGGACTGCGACGGCGCCGTCTCCGAGCTGGCCTACGCGGCGTTCCTCGCGCGCACCCAGCGCGCCGCGCAGGGCCTCGCGCAGCTCGGGATCGTCCAGGGCGACATGGTCGTCGTGCACCTGCGCAACAGCCCCGAGTTCCTGGTGGCGTGGTTCGCGCTCGCGCGCCTCGGCGCCGTCCTGATCCCGTCGAACGTCGCCAACACGGTCGGCGAGCTGGAGCACATCGTCGGCTTCACGCAGGCGCGCCTCGCGATCACCGAGCCGACGTTCCTGAGCACCGTCCAGGGCGGGATCGCCGCCGCCGGCACGGCGACCGACGTGGTGATCGCGCGCGGCACCGCCGAGGGCCTCGTCGCCTTCGCGGAGCTGGAGCGGGCCGAGGGCACGCCGCCGCGTCCGCGCGTCAGCGGCGACGACCTCGCCGAGCTGATCTTCACCTCCGGCACGACGCGCAAGCCGAAGGCCGTGATGCTGACGCACGCGAACTGCCTGCGGGCGGGGCAGGACGCGGTCCACTGCCTGTGGCTGGACGAGGGCGAGCGCTGCCTCACGGCGCTGCCGCTGTTCCACGTCAACGGCCAGGCGATGTCGCTGTTCGCGGTCCTGACGGTCGCGGGGACGCTCGTGCTGATCGAGGAGTTCCGCGCGTCGAGATTCTGGGGCCAGGTGCGCAGCCACCGCGCGACGCAGACGTGCCTCGTCGCGATGCAGCTGCGGACGCTGATCGCGCAGCCGCCGAACGATGGCGACCGCGACCACAGCCTCAAGCGGCTCTTCTACGCGATCAACGTGACCGACGCCGAGAAGGAGACGTTCGAGACGCGCTACGGCGCGACCCTGATCAACGGCTACGGGCTGTCGGAGGGGATGACGCTGCTGACCTGCTCGCCGGTCGTCGGGCCGCGCCGCTGGCCGTCGATCGGGCTGCCGTCGCCCGGGCGCCGGCTGCTGCTGGTGGACGAGGAGGGCAACGAGGTGCCGCGCGGCGAGGTCGGCGAGATCGTCGTCGAGGGCACGCCCGGGCGCGACATCATGCTCGGCTACTACCGCGACGAGGAGTCGACGGCGGCGGCGCTGAGAGGCAACCGCATGCACACCGGCGACAACGCGTACGCCGACGAGGCCGGCTACCTCTACTTCTTCGACCGCAAGAAGGACATGATCAAGCGGGCGGGCGAGAACGTCTCCGCGATCGAGGTCGAGTGGGTCCTGATCGACCATCCGCAGGTGCTGGAGGCGTCGGTCGTGGGCGTCCCCGACGCGATCCGCGACGAGGCGGTCGCGGCGGTCGTGGTGCCGAACCCGGGGGAGACGATCTCCAAGGAGGAGCTGATCGACTACTGCCGCGAGAGGCTCTCGAGATTCAAGGTGCCGACCGTCGTGAGCTTCGTCGAGGCGCTGCCGAGAACGTCGATCGGCAAGGTCCGCAAGGACGAGCTGCGCAGAGCGCTGGCGGCCGAGGCGGAAGCCGCGGCCCGCTAGCGGGTCTCGAGGCCTTGCAACGCGATCGCGGCGAACGCGTCGGCGACCTGCTCGGCGGTCAGGGGGCCGCCGGGCTGGAACCACGTGTAGCCCCAGTTCGCCATCGCCAGCACGGCCTTCGCGGCGATCGCCGGCGGCACGTCCACGAAGGCGTGCGAGCCGGTGCCCTCGGCGATGATGCGGCTGACCATCTGCTCGTAGAAGTCGCGCTTGACGACCAGCTCGTTCCAGCGCTCGCCGCTGACGGCGCTGCGCTCCTGGAGGAAGACGGTGACGCCGTCGCGGTGGCGCGCGACGAAGCTCATCGCGACGCGCAGCACCCCGCGCACCTTCTCCGACGGGCTCTCGGAGGACGACAGGACGGTCATCGTCTCGTCGATCAGCTCGTCGATCATCTGCTCGTGGATCGCGAAGAGGAGGTCCTCCTTCTTGCGCACGTGGTGGTAGAGGCTCGGCTTGCGCATCCCGACGATCTCGGCGATCTCCGACATCGACGCGGCGTGGTAGCCGCGCTCGCTGAAGACGCGCGTGGCGGCGGCGATGATGTCGGGGCGGACCTTCGCGTCGGGGCCGCTGCGGGGCGCGGTGGGAGTGGGTGCGGTACGAGACACGCTGCGGGCAATATACCGCGTCGGTCGGTTCGACCGGCCGGTTGAAATCCTTGCCCTTTCCGAGTCTCGACGCTAGGCTCCCTACCGACCGGAAGGTCGAGTCCGTGACTTCTCAGGAGGAAGGTGGAGGGTTTCATGGCGGAGCTGAAGACACCGGTCGCCCCTGCGGCCGGCGGCGCGAGGAGCACCTCGCGGGAGCGGTACCGGCTGATGCGGCTGAGTCGCCGCTTCGAGGAGACCGTCCACGAGCAGTTCGCCGACGGACAGGTTCCCGGGCCGCTGCACCTCTCGATCGGCCAGGAGGCCGTCGCGGTCGGCGGCTGCGCGCCGCTGCGCAAGACCGACGCGGTCCTCTCGACCCATCGCGGCCACCACCACACGCTCGCGAAGGGCGCGTCGCCCGACCGCCTGATGGCGGAGCTGCTGGGCCGCGCGGCCGGGTACTCGCGGGGACGCGGCGGCTCGATGCACGTCGCGATCCCGGAGCTCGGCCTGCTCGGCACGAACGGCATCGTCGGCGGCGGCATCCCGATCGCGACCGGCGCCGCCTACGGCATGCAGGCGCAGGGTCGTGACGACGTGACCGTCTGCTTCTTCGGCGAGGGCGCGACCGGCGCCGGCGTCTTCGGCGAGGCGCTCAACATCGCCGCGCTCTGGCACCTGCCGCTGATCTTCATCTGCGAGAACAACCAGTACGTCGAGCTGACGCCGCAGGAGATCCACGTCGCCGGCGAGATCTGGCGCCGCGGCGAGTCCTACGGGATCCCCGGTGTTCGCGTCGACGGCAACGACGTGAACGAGGTCGCCGACGCGGTCGG
>JAATFK010000438.1 GCA_015655225.1 Solirubrobacterales bacterium
AGCATCGCGGGGGTCGGCGCGTGCGCCATCCGCTCGTCGGCCAGCTCGTCCGGCGTCAGTCCCCGTCGCTGGGCTTCGTCGACGAACCGCTCCCACGCGGTGCGTCGCGGCGGTTCGATCTGCTCGGTCGCTGCCATGCACCGAGGCTACGGCTGGACCGCGCACGGCGAAACCCCGACTATGTGTCAATTCAGTCGCGCGCTACGCGCGGCCGAGGCCGTGCTCGTCGCCGGCGAGGCCGAGCGACGGGAGCGTCACGCGGCCGGCCCCGGCGGTCACGCGGCCGATCCGCGCGGTGCCGGGGTGGTGGCGCTCCAGCAGCGCGATCGCCGCCTCCGCGTCCGCCGCTCCGACCGTCACGACGAAGCCGGTGCCCATGTTGAACACGCGGTGCATCTCCTCCGGCGCGACCGCGCCCAGCTCGGCGATCAGCTCGAACACCGGCGGGACCGGCAGCGGCGCGTCCAGCTCGTACCCGATCCCCTCGCCGAGCCGCAGCAGGTTCAGCACGCCCCCGCCGGTGATGTGCGCGAGTCCGTGCACCGCCACCTCGCTGCGCAGCAGCTCCAGGATCGCCCGCACGTAGATCACCGTCGGCTCCAGCAGCACGTCGGCGACCGACGCGCCTCCGAGCCCGCTCGGCCGCGCGTCGAGCGGCAGCAGGCCCTGGTCGAGCAGCGCCCGCCGCGCGAGCGTCAGCCCGTTCGAGTGCACGCCCGAGGACGGCAGCCCGATCAGCACGTCGCCGGCCGCGATCTCCTTGCCGGTCACGATCGCGTCGAGCGCGACCGTCCCGAAGCACGCGCCCGTCAGGTCGAAGCCGCGCGGCGACGGGTGGCCTCGCACCAGCTCCGGCAGCTGCGCCAGCTCTCCGCCCGGGATCTCGACCCCGGCCGCCTCGGCGCCGACCTTCAGCCCGCGCGCGATCTCGCGCAGCACGGCCGGATCGGACTGCTCGACGGCGAGGTAGTCGAGCACCGCGATCGGCTCCGCCCCGACGCAGATCACGTCGTTCACGTTCATCGCGATGCAGTCGATCCCGACGGTGTCGTAGCGGCCCGTCTGCTCGGCTACGATCACCTTCGTCCCGACCCCGTCGGCGCCGACCGCGATCCCGAGGTTGGGCGCGATCCGCAGCACGTTCGCGTAGTGGCCCGACGGCAGCACCGAACGCGACGGCGACCCCGTCTCGATCGTCCGCAGCACCTCCACGAGCGCCTTCACGCCCGCGTCGGCTTCGGCGATGTCGACGCCGGCGGCTGCGTAGGAGTCGCTCACGCGGGCCATTGTCGCAGCCCGCCGGGTCGCCCGCAGTCCTCCACCGCGTCAGGCGGCGCCGACGACGCGCAGCCCGCGCAGCTCGCTCGCGAGCGCGGCGATCCCGGCGGCGCTCGCGTCGGCCGTCCTCGGCGCCCGCGCGCTCAGCCGCGCGCGTTCCCACACTCCGGCGTCGCGGTCGAGCAGCACCGCGTCGCAGCGCGCGACCAACGCGTGCGCGCCGGTCCACGCCGGCTCGCTCAGCAGCACGTCGGGCAGCTCCTCCTCCGGTCGCCCGGCCGCCGTCAGGCAGGCGACGACCGCCTCCGCGACCGCCCCGTGGTTCCCCGCGCGCATCGCGAGCACGAGCGTCACGTCGTCGTGCTCGGAGAACATGCGCGCCCACGCGCTCAGCGCCGGCTCCCACACGTCGGGCCGCCCCCAGTCGGGCGCGTAGAGGACCGCCGTCGCCCGCGTCTCCAGCGTCGCCGGTGCGACCGCCCGCGCCCAGCGCAGCGGCGGCAGCGCCGCCAGCTCAGCGAGCGAGCGCTCCGCGAGCGCGGCGACCGCGTCCCAGCCGTGGGCCTCCGCGGCGGCCCGCGCGGCGCGCCCGCGAGCCGCGCGGCCGGCGGGGTCGGCGGCGGCCGCCCGCAGCGTCCGCGCGAGCACGTCGGGGTCGACCTCGAAGGTCCACGCAAGGCCCGTCAGCGGCCCCTGGCTGTCGGAGTCGACCGCCAGCTCCCTGCGCTCGGAGGGCAGCGGCCAGCCGGCCTCCGGCGGGCAGAACTCGCTCGTCGGCCCCGCGGCCGTGTGCATCGCCCCGACGCCGCACGCCATCGCCTCCAGCACCGGCAGGCAGAAGCCCTCGCCACGGTAGGGAGCGACCAGCACGTCGGCGGAGCGGAACAGCGCCGGCAGCTCCTCGGCCTCAAGCTGGGCATCGACGTAGAGCACCTCCGCCACGTCGTCCCGCGCCGCCAGCGCGCGCACCCGCGGGCCGCAGCCCTGGCCTCTGTAGGCGCCGTCGAGGCCGAAGTCCTTGATCACGAGGCGCACGTCGTCGTCGGGGCCGAACGCCCGCTCCCACGCCTCCAGCAGCACGTCGACGCCCTTGCGCCAGATCGCCCCGCCGACGAACAGGAACGTGCACGGCCCGCGCTCGACCTCGTCCGAGGCAACCGTCACCGAGCCGGCCGCGAGCCGGTCGAGGTCGAGCGCCGGCCCGTCCGGCGCGAAGCGCTCCAGGTCGACGCCGTTGGGGATCACCTCGACGACCTCCGATGGCATCCCGCCGGCGACGTAGCCGTCGCGGACGAACGCGCTCGGGACCCAGACGCGGTCGACCCGCGCGCGCACCTCCTCGACCCACGCGCGCGGTGGCGCGTGGTACTCCCAGGGCAGCACGACGACGGTCGGGCCGTCGCTGCCGGGGGCGAAGCTCGGCGGCCACGAGTGGCTGACGGTCGGGCACGGCAGCGGCAGCGCCGCGCCGTTCGGCGGCAGGCCGAGCAGCTCGTGCCCGCGCCGCGCGAGCGCGCCCGCCAGGCCGTCGTTGACGTGCGCGAGCGAGTGCAGCGCGCCGCGCTCGCCACGGATCACGGCGGTCGGGATCGTGGGGCTGGGGGGGATGGCAGGTCCCGCCTCGGCAGGCGCGCCGGCCACGACCGGCGGCACCTCGCGCCGCACGCGCGCGACGCCGTCGGCGAGTCGCGCCCGGCGCTCCTCGAACGGCCCCTGGTCGTGGCGCACGAACCGGCCGCCGCGCGCCAGCGGGCGGGCGTTCCAGGAGGAGTCGAGCGACTGCGTGCGCGCGGCCGCCCACGTGCGCCGTCGTGGCCGCAGCGTCGTCAGGTCCCAACCCAGCAGCTCCAGCAGCGCGGCCTGCTCGGCCCGCGGATGGTCGACGTACTCGGTCGCGTTCCAGGTCCAGTCGAGCAGCCGGACGGCCTCGTCGCCGCCGCGCACCAGCAGCACGCCGCTGTCGGGGACGCCGTCCCGCTGCGCGATGCCGAGGACCGCGTCGGGGCGCAGCTCTCCGAGTGGGTCGGCGCGGTGCTCGGCGACGAGCACGTCGGGCGCCAGCCAGAGGACCTCCTCGCGCTCGCGCGCCAGCTCCCGCAGCAGCGCGATCCGCCGCCACGACGGGGGCCGGCCGTCGTCGTCCCGCGCCTCGTCCTCGACGTAGTCCCAGCCGTGCCGGGTCGCGTAGGCCTGGAACGGCTCGCGCGCGAGTGCGAGCAGCGCATCCTCCTCGGGAGTGCGCGCCGACGTGCAGATCACTTTGCGAGTCACCATCGAAGTGATCGGCCGCCCGCGACGCGCGCTTGAGCGGGAGGAGCGTCGACTTCTGGTCGCTGAACGACCAGAAGTCGACGCTCCTCAGGTGCGGGCTCGGCGGTCGCGCGCCAGGCGCGCGGTCACGAGCCCCGCGACGGCGACGCGGTACGCCGCGTAGGGCGCCAGCCGGCGCTCGCGGGCGATTCGCCGCACGACCCAGGTCGCCGCGAGCGTCGACGCGAACGAGGCCCCCGCCCCGAGCGCGAGCGTCGCCCCGGTGCGCGGCGGGATCCCGCGCTGCGCGAGTCGCAATCCCTTCAGGGAGGTCGCCCCCACGATCACCGGCAGCGCCACGTCCCACGAGAGCGCGTTCGCGTCGGTCCGCGTGAAGCCGCGCAGGCGGGCGGCCGCGAGCGTCGCGCCGTTGCGCGAGACGCCCGGCACGAGCGCGCTCGCCTGCGCCGCCCCGAGCGCGAGCGCGTCCCGCCACCCCGCCTCCGCGCGCGTGCGCCTCTGTGGCCGGCGGTCCGCGAGCGCCATCGCGAGCGACCCGGCGACGAGCCCGGCGGCGATCGTCGCCGGCGTCCCGAGGCGGCGCTCGATCGGTCCCTCGAGCGCGTAGCCGATCGCCGCCGGCGGCCCGAACGAGAGCGCGAGCAGCGTCAGCCGGCGGCGGTCGAGGTCGCGCGCGGTCGCCCGCAGGTCCTCGCGCAGGCCGATCAGCAGCGCGAGCGCGGTGCCGGCGTGCAGCGCCACCTCGAAGGACTTGCGCAGGTCCCCGTCCAGCTCCGCGTAGGGCCAGCGCAGCAGCCACGGCCCGAGCGTCACATGGCCGGAGGAGGAGATCGGCAGCAGCTCCGCGGGCCCGTGCAGCAGGCCGAGCACGAGCGCGTGCGACAGCGGCAGAGGGCGACCGGTGGCGGGCACTGGTCGCCAAGGCTACCGGCGCCGCCCACGAAGGGCCGCGAGCGGAAGGGGATATCGTGGCACCGCCGAAGCCCCGCTCGATGTCCCCCTCGCGCTCCCGCATCCCCGCTCCGCTCGCCGCCGCCCTTGCCGTGGCGCTGCCCGCCTGCCTGCTCGCGGGCTGCGGCAGCGGCAGCTCCGACAGCCCCGTCGTGTCCGACCCGCAGGCGACGGCGACCGTCACCCGCACCGTCACCGCGCCGCCGGCCTCGACCAGCACGACCGCGACCGCACCGGCGCCCACGACCTCGACCACGACGCCGCCGCCGAGCACCGGCACGACCGTCCCGCCGCCGAATCCGAGCGCGCCGCTGACGCTGAGAACGGCCGAGGCGACCCTCGACCGCCGCGGCTTCGCGACGCTGACGGAGAGAGACTTCGACCCCGACCAGACGCTGAAGGTCCTCGTCGGCGTGCGCCGCAGCGCTCCGAGCGGCCGTGAGCAGCAGGCGTTCTTCTTCGTCGGCGACCGCTTCATCGGCACCGACACCGCCGACACGAGCGGCGCGATCTCGGTCACCGGCCAGGGCGACGACAGCGTCACGCTCACCTACGGGCTCTACAAGCCGTCGGACCCGCTCGACGACCCGAGCGACGGCAGCGCCGACGTGACCTACCACTGGACCGGCGCGAAGCTCGTCCCGACGGATACGATCCCGCCCTCATCGACCCAGGTCGCCGGCAGTCGCCGCTAGCGCTCCATGGCCGTCCCGCTCTTCGACACCACCACGCCGATCGCGCCCCTGCGCCCGCTGATCGATGCGCGCGTCGCCGAGGTGCTCGACGCCGCGATCTACATCCTCGGCCCCCAGGTCGACGCCTTCGAGCGGGAGTTCGCCGACTACCTCGGCGTCCGCCACGTCGTCTCGGTCGCGAACGGGACCGACGCGATCACGATCGCGCTGCAGGCGCTCGGCGTCGGGCCCGGCGACGAGGTCGTCGTCCCCTCCTTCACCTTCTACGCGAGCGCCGAGGCGATCCCGCCGACCGGCGCCGCGCCCGTCTTCTGCGACGTCGATCCGGACACCTGCAACGTCACCGCCGAGACCGTCGCCGCCGCGCTGACGCCCCGCACGAGAGCGGTGATCGCGGTCGACCTCTTCGGCAACCCGGCGCCGATCCCGGCGCTGCGCGCGCTCGGCGTGCCGGTGCTGGAGGACGCCGCGCAGGCCGCCGGTTCGACGCTCGACGGCCGCCGCGCCGGCGCGCTCGGCGACCTCGCCAGCTTCTCCTTCTTCCCCTCCAAGAACCTCGGCTGCTTCGGCGACGGCGGCGCGATCGCGACCGACGACGACGCGCTCGCGGAGACCGCCCGCGTGCTGCGCTTCCACGGCTCGCGCGACAAGGTCAGCTACGAGCGGATCGGCTGGAACTCGCGCCTCGACGAGCTGCAGGCGGCGATCCTGCGCGTGCTGCTGCCGCACCTCGACACGTGGTCGGAGGGGCGCCGCGCGGGGGCGCGCCACTACGCCGACGCCGGCCTCGGCGAGCTGGTGCGGCTCCCCACGGCCGCCGCCGGCGCGGAGCCCGCCTGGCACCTCCACGTCGTCCACCACGACGAGGCCGACCGGCTCGCCGCCGCGCTGACCGCGGCCGGCGTCGGCGCGCGCGGCTACTACCGCACGCCGCTGCACCGCCAGGCGGCGCTGGCGCCGTGGTCCGCAGGCGTCGAGCTGCCGGTCACCGACGAGCTGGCGCGGACCCACCTGGCGCTGCCGATCAACCCGCTGCTCGCGCGCGAGCAGGCCGACGAGGTCGTCGCCGCGGTGCGCGCGGCGCTCGCCGCGTAGAGCATCTCGATGCGCGTCTGGATCGACCTCACCAACTCGCCTCACGTCCTCGTGATGCGCCCCGTGATCGAGGTGCTGCGCGCGGACGGCCACGAGGTCGCGGTCACCGCGCGCGACTTCGCGCAGACGCTCGCGCTCTGCGAGCGCTTCGGGATCGACCACACCGCGATCGGCCACCACCGCGGCGGCAAGCTGGCGGCGAAGGGGCTCGGCCTCGCCCAGCGCTCCGGCGCGCTCGTGCGCTGGGCGCGCCGCACGGGTCCGTACGACCTCGCGCTCGGGCACGGCTCGAACGACGTGACGGTCGCGGCGGCCATCCTGCGGATCCCCTGCTCGACGACGTTCGACTACGAGTGGGCGACGGTCCAGCACACCGTCAACTGCCGCCTCGCGCAGGCGGTCGTCGTGCCCGAGGCGATCCCGCCGGAGCGCCTCTCGCGCTACGGCGCCGACGGCAAGCTGGGCCGCTACCCGGGGCTCAAGGAGGAGTACTACCTGGCCGACTTCGAGCCCGACCCGGCGATCCTCTCCGAGCTGGCGCTCGACGTCGCGAAGCCGGTCGTCGTCGTGCGCACGCCGCCGTCGGTCTCGCTCTACCACCGCTTCGAGCACGACACGTTCAGCGCCGTGCTGGCGCGGCTGCGGGAGGAGACCGACCAGGTCGTCGTGCTGCCGCGCACGCCCGAGCAGCGCGAGCAGCTGCGCGAGGCGGGCGGCTTCATCCTGCCCGAGCGGGCGATCGACGCGCAGTCGCTGATCGCCTACGCCGACCTCGTGATCTCGGCCGGCGGGACGATGAACCGCGAGGCGGTCGCGCTCGGCACCCCGGTTTGGACGAGCTTCGAGGGACGGCTCGGCGCAGTCGACGAAGCGCTGATCGCGGAGGGCCGCCTGCGGCACCTGACCGATCCCGGCGACGTGGTCGTCGTGAAGCGCACCGCGACCGCGAGCGACCGCGTGCGACGCGACCCGCGCGACTTCACGCGCCTCCTGACCGCCCCCGTTGGCCTCGTCTAACACGCTGTCGACACCGCGCACCCCTAGAATCCCCGCGATGCGCCGGCGGCTTCGCTCCGCGCTCCCGGTGCACCGCCACTCGCTTCCCCAGCTGATCGTGGACGGTGCCCTGGTCGCGCTCGCCTACGTCCTCGCGTTCCAGCTGAGGTTCGACCAGGGCATCCCGGAGAGATACCGCCTGCTCCGGGACCACACGATCTGGTGGATCGTGCCGCTCTGTGCGGTCGTCTTCGCCCTCTTTGGGCTGTACCAGCGGCTGTGGACCTACGTCGGCCAGCGGGACTACGAGTCGCTCGTCCGCTCGGTCGTCGTCTCGGCCGTCCTCGTGATCGGCGGGATCGCGCTGATCCACCCGGTCACGATCGCGACGCACGACAGCTCCGCGCGGGTCGCGGTCGGCATGCCGACCGGCGTCGCCGCCGGCTGGCTGCTGATGATGCTCGTCTTCCTCGGCGCCGCGCGCTTCGCCGTCCACCTCGTCTTCGAGCGGCGACTGCGCGGCTTCCGCGTGATGAAGGGCGCCCGCGACGTGCTGATCGTCGGCGGCGGCGACGGTGGCCGCCTCGTCGCGCGCGAGCTGGTGCGCAATCCCGCGCTGCGGCTGCGCCCCGTCGGCTTCGTCGACGACGACCCGCGCAAGCAGGGGATGAAGGACGAGCACGGCCTGAAGGTGCTCGGCACCACCGACGAGCGCGACCTCGCGCGGATCCTCGACGAGGTCGAGCCCGACGAGGTGATCATCGCGATCCCGTCCGCCCCCGGCACGGTGCGCGGCCGTGTCGTCGCCGCCTGCCGCGAGCGCGGGATCCCGATCCGCACGCTGCCGACCGTCTTCGAGCTGCTGCAGAACGGCAGCGGCGGTGGCGGGATGCAGGTGATGCGACAGCTGCGCGAGCTGAGCATCGAGGACATCCTCGGGCGCGAGCCGGTGCGGATGGAGCTGGAGCGCGTCGGCGCGTACCTGACCGGCGAGGTCGTGCTCGTGACCGGCGCGGGCGGCTCGATCGGCAGCGAGCTGTGTCGCCAGATCGCGCGCGTGAACCCACGCCGGATCGTGCTGGTCGACCACGCCGAGGACAACCTCTTCCAGATCCTGCGCGAGCTGGAGGAGGACCGCCACGTGCGCAACGCGGTGCCGGTGCTGGCCGACTGCAAGGAGGAGGAGCGCATGCGCGAGGTCTTCCTCGAGCAGCGCCCGACGGTCGTCTTCCACGCCGCCGCCTACAAGCACGTCGCGATGATGGAGCTGAACCCGGTCGAGGCGGTCCGCAACAACGCGCTCGCGACGCGGCTCGTCGCGCGCATCGCGGGCGAGGCCGGCGTCAAGCGCTTCGTGCTGATCTCGACCGACAAGGCGGTCAAGCCGGCGACCGTGATGGGCGCCTCGAAGGCGCTCGCCGAGTGGGGCGTCGAGGCGGCCGCGGCGCGCCACCCCGGCACCCGCTTCGCGACCGTCCGCTTCGGGAACGTGCTCGGCTCCTCCGGCTCGGTCGTGCCGATCTTCCGCCGTCAGATCGCGGCGGGCGGTCCCGTCACGATCACCGACGAGCGCATGACGCGCTACTTCATGACGATCCCGGAGGCGGTCCAGCTCGTGATCCGCTCCGGCTCGCTGACCGACCGCAGCGGCGAGGTGTTCGTGCTGGAGATGGGGGAGCCGGTCGCGATCGTCGACCTCGCGCGCGACATGATCCGGCTCTCCGGCCTCGAGCCCGACCGCGACATCGCGATCGACGTGATCGGCGCGAGGGCCGGCGAGAAGCTGCACGAGGAGCTGTTCAACCCCTACGAGCGGCCGCAGCCGACGCCGGCGGAGAAGATCGTCCGCGCCGCGCGCGCCCCGCTCGACCCCGCCTGGGTCGAGTCGACGTTCGCCGAGATCAACCTGTTCGTCCTCGAAGGCGACGCGACCGGGTTGGCGGCGAAGGTCGCCGAGCTGTCCGCCGTGCGTACCGCGCCGGGTCCCCAGGTAGCCTCCTAACGTCTCCAGCGCTCTTCATGACCTTCACGTACGCCCTCTCAGTCCACAACTTCATCGACAAGATCGGCTCGTATGCCGGCTTTGCGGCGATCATCGGCCTCGCGCTGTTCGCGCTGCTGCTGTTCGCCCAGGCGCGCGAGCTGCGGCGGCTGCGCGACTGGGGCGCACAGGCGCACGACCGCATCGGTGAGCTGGAGCGCGGGCTCGCGACCGCGCTCGACATGGCGCGCCGTCCGCCGGCGCCGCCCCGGCAGGCCGCCGCGCCGGTCCCCGGCCGCGGCGCTCCCGCCGGCCGTCGCGCTCCCGGCGCTCCCGGCGTTCCCGCGTCCGCCGGCGCACGCGCCGGAGCCGCCGCCGCAAGCGCGGCCGGCGCCGCCGCCGCGACGCGCGCGCCGCAGGTCGCCAGCACCTCCGCTCCGACCCGTCGCCCGCTGCTGCCGGCGGCACCGGCCGGCGTCGGCGGCCCGGCGCTCGCCTCCGCGACGGTCCTGATCCCGCTGCCGGCCGCGCCCGCGGCCGTGCCGCTGCCGCCGGCGCGCCAGCCCCAGCCGGCCGTCGCGACGCCTGGTGCGGTGACGCCGGCCGCCGCGCGCGCGGGCGCCCCGGCCGCGCCGCTCACGAACGGTCCCGCGACCGTCGCGGCTCCGGCCGTCGCCCCCAACGGCCTGCGCGACGACGACGACGACGACTACGAGGACGACGGCTACGACACGCCGCCGCCGCGTCGCGCGACGCCCGCGCAGCGTCCCGCGGCCGGCGCTCCGCCGCGTCGCCCCGTCCGTCCGACCGCGCCGCCGCCCGCGCCCGCGTGGGCAAGCGCGACCCCGCAGGACGGCGAGGAGCCGCCGCGTGGCGGCCGCCGCCGGCTGTTCGCGATCCTCGGCGCGGTCGCGGCGCTGATCGTGGTCGTCGCCGTGGTCGTGGTCGTCACCCACGGCGGTGGTGGCAACGGCACGACGACGCCGAGAAGCGCCGCGACCACGACGCGCACGCGCACCACCACCGCCAGAAGATCGTCGACGAGACGATCGACCACGCCGAGAAGAGCGGCGACGGCCGCGACCGTCCCGGCCTCGTCCATCACCGTCGCGGTCCTCAACGGCACGACCCAGGGCGGCCTCGCGACGACGGTCGCCTCCCAGCTGACGGGCGCCGGCTACAGACAGGGCGTCGTCACGAACGCCTCCTCGCCAGATCGCACCGCGACCGTCGTGATGTACACGGCCGGCCACGAGCAGGCGGCGAGACAGGTCGCGCAGACGCTGAGACTGCCGGCCGACACCGTCCAGGCGATCAACCCCGACACCGACTCGAGCTGTCGCGGCACGTCGGCGAGCTGCACGGCGACCGTCGTGGTGACCGTCGGCGCCGACCGCAGAACGACGTAGCGGCGGGCCGGTCCCGCTCGATGGCGCCTTTCCTCGACCTTCCGTCGCGCAGTGGGAAGCCGCGTCAGCAGGGACTCACGCACGTGATCGACCACGGCCTCTCGTGCGCCCAGGTCGACGGGCTCGTCGAGGTCGCGGGCGACGCCGTCGACATCGTCAAGCTCGGCTGGGGCACGTCGCTCGTGACCGGCAACCTCGCCCCCAAGCTCACGCGCTACCGCGAGCACGGGATCCCGGTCGTGCTCGGGGGGACGCTCACGGAGCTGTCGATCGCCCAGGACCGCGTCGACCAGATGATCGCCTGGCTGCACGAGCTGGAGCTGGACCACGTCGAGATCTCCGACGGCACGATCGAGCTGCCGCACGAGCAGAAGATCGCGCTGATCCGCCGCCTCGTCGCGGAGGGCTTCACGGTCCTCTCCGAGGTCGGCTCGAAGGACGACGCGCGGATCATGGCGCCGTACGTCTGGGTCGACCAGATCCAGCGCGAGCTGGAGGCCGGCGCCTGGAAGGTGATCGCGGAGGCGCGCGAGTCCGGCACCGCCGGCATCTACCGCGCCGACGGCGAGGTGCGGATGGGCCTGATCGACGAGATCGCGCACGCGATCCCGCCCGAGCGGCTGCTGTTCGAGGCGCCCCAGAAGGCGCAGCAGGTCTGGTTCCTGCGGCGCTTCGGCACCGAGGTCAGCCTCGGCAACATCGCGCCCGACGACGTGCTCTCGCTCGAGACGCTGCGGCTCGGGCTCCGCTCCGACACGGCCGCGTTCGCGCTCGACCGGGGGAAGCCGGCGTGATCGTGCTGGCGCGGCACGGCGAGACGGACGACAACCGCCCGCCGCTGCGCTTCCAGGGCCAGCGCGACACGCCGCTCAACGACGTCGGCCGCGAGCAGGCGCGCGCGCTCGCCGAGCGGGTCGCCGCGCGCGAGCAGCCGTTGGGCGCGCTGTGGGCGAGCGACCTCTCGCGCGCGCGGGAGACGGCCGAGATCGTCGGCGAGCGGATCGGGCTGACGCCACGGCTCGACGCGCGCCTGCGCGAGGGCGGGCGCGGCCGCTGGGAGGGGTTGCTGTTCGGCGACGTCGAGCGCGACGATCCCGACGGCTGGGCCGCCTGGCGCGCCGCCGGTGCCTCCTTCCGCTTTCCCGACGGCGAGTCGCTCGAGGAGCAGCAGGCGCGCGTCCTCGCGGCGCTCGCCGAGATCGAGGCGGCGGCCGAGCGGGACGGGAGCGGCCCGGCGCTCGTCGTCTGCCACGGCGGGTCGATCCGCGTCGTGCTCTGCGCCCGCGACCCGCGCGGCCTCGACGCGTTCCACAGCTTCGACGTGCCGAACGTCGCCTTGGTGGCGCTGTGACGCGCGTCGCCCGGATCGCCTTCGGCGTGCTGGTGCTCGCCACGATCGGCGCCTTCTTCGTGACGCAGAAGCTGAAGAGCAGCCCGCCGGTGATAGTCCGGCCCGAGTTCACGCCCGACCCGCCGGAGCTGTCGCCGGTCGCCGGCGCGACGATCCGCCGCGTCGCGTTCTCCTTCTGGATCCTGCACTCCGACACCGTGGACGTCTCGATCGTCGACTCCGCCGGGCGGATCGTGCGGCGGATCGCGACCGGCACGTACCTGCCGAAGAAGGTGCGCCGGATCTACCACTGGAACGGGCTCGACTCGAGCGGCAGCGCCGTCTCCGACGGCCACTACAGCGTGCGCGTCGCGCTGCGCCACCAGGGCCGGACGATCGACCTGCCGGAGACGATCGCGGTCGACTCGCGCGCGCCGATGCCGGCCGTCACCGCGATCACGCCGCAGGAGGCGAGCGGCCCGGCGTTCCTCCCGCAGAAGGGCATCGCCGCCGTCACCGTCCACCTGAAGGGGACCGAGGGCCGCCAGGCGCAGCTCGCGA
>JAATFK010000086.1 GCA_015655225.1 Solirubrobacterales bacterium
CGGCAGCGCTCCGCGTCGGTCGCCATCGCCGCGTGGTAGACGCCGGCGCCGCGGAAGCGCTCGACGCCCTCGGCGCGCAGCTCGCGCCAGCGGGCGCCGGTCGCCATCACGACCGTGCGGGCGAGGACGAACTGGCCGTCGTCGAGGTCGACGCGCACCAGCCCCTCGGGCCCGCTCGCCAGCTCGACCGCTCTGTGGAAGCTCGACAGGACGGCGTCGAAGCGGCGCGCCTGCAGCGTCGCCTTGCGCGTCAGCTCGGTCCCGGAGATTCCGGTCGGGAAGCCGAGGTAGTTCTCGATCCGGGTGCTGGTGCCGGCCTGGCCGCCGGGCGCCCAGGCCTCCGCGACGAGCGTCCGAAGCCCCTCCGAGCCGCCGTAGACCGCCGCGGCCAGCCCGGCCGGCCCGGCGCCGAGGACGACAAGGTCGAACCGCTCGCCGTCGACGTTCGCGCGCAGCCCGAGCGAGCGCGCGACCTGCGCGGCGGACGGGTTGCGCATCACGTTCGTCGCGTGCACGAGCACCGGCGTCTCCGCGCGCGGGATCTCGAGCCAGTCGAGCATCGCGGCGGACTCGTCGTCGGAGTCGGGGTCGTACCAGCGGACCGGGAGGAGGTTGCGCTCCAGCAGGTCGCGGACCTCGAACGCGCGTCGCGAGGTGCGGTCGGCGATCAGCCGCATCACGCCGTGGCCCTCGGCGACGTGCCACTCGCGCCGCGCCAGCAGGGTGCGGAAGACCTGCTCGCCGAGCTCCGGCCAGCGCGCGAGCAGGTCGCGCAGGCCGAGGCGGTCGAACATGATCACGTCGGTCGGCTCAACCGCGACGCAGGCGCTGATCGTCGGCTCGCCGGTGAAGGCGGCGATGTCGCCGACGAAGGTGCCGGCGTCGATCTCCGCGACGTGGACGTCCTTGCCGGGCTTGCGGTCGATCAGCTCGACCCGGCCCTGCTCGATCGCGTAGAACGGCGCGTCGCGCACGGCGTGCTCGTAGAGGGTCTCGCCGGCCTCGAAGCCGCGGCGCTCGCCGTGCTTCGCCAGCCAGGTCAGCTTCGACTCGGAGAGTCGCGGGAAGAGGATCTCGTCGTCGAGATCGGGGAAGTGCTCGCTGCGGATCACGCGCGTCGTGGAAGCCATCCCTTCAGGCTAGCGGCAGGTGCAACGAGCGCCAGGCGGGACGGGGCTCCGTGTGGCGAGGCCCGGGCGCGAGCAGACTCGGTCCATGACCACCTCCCACACCTCCTTCCTGGGCGACCAGCCGATCGGCCGCATCGGCTTCGGCGCGATGCAGCTCGCCGGCCCCGGCGTGATGGGCCCGCCGCGCGACCCGGACGCGGCGCGTGCGGTGCTGCGGCGTGCGATCGAGCTGGGCGTCGACCACATCGACGCCTCCCAGTACTACGGCCCCGACGTCGTCAACGACCTGATCCGCGAGACCCTCTATCCGTATCCCGACACGCTCAAGCTGGTGACGAAGGTCGGCGCCCGCCGCGACGCCGAGGGCGCGTGGCTGCCGGCGCTCGCGCCCGACGAGCTGCGCCAGGGCGTCGAGGACAACCTGCGCTCGCTGCGGATCGCAGCGCATCGACCTCGTGAACCTGCGCGTCGCCGCCGACGACGGCGGCCCCGGCGTGCCCGAGCCGGAGCAGCTGGAGGCCCTGCGCGAGCTGCGCGACGAGGGCAAGCTCGCGATGATCGGGGTCTCGAACGTGACGCTGGAGGGCGCGCGTCGCGCGCTCGAGCTGGTCGAGGTGGCGGAGGTGCAGAACGCCTACAGCGTGCTCGACCGCACCGCCGAGCCGCTGGTGGAGCTGTGCCGCGAGCACGAGATCGCGTTCGTCCCGTTCTTCCCGCTCGGCTCGGCGTTCGCGGGCGGCCCGAGACGGCTCGCGGCCGAGCCGGCGATCGCGACGGTCGCGGGAAAGCACGGGGCGACGCCGTCGCAGGTCGCCCTCGCGTGGCTGCTCGCGCGCTATGACCGGATCCTGCTGATCCCAGGCACCACCTCGGTCGCCCACCTCGAGGAGAACCTGGCGGCGGCGGATGTCACGCTCGACGCCGAGGACCTGGCGACGCTCGACGGGGTCAAGCCGGCGGGAAACCCGCTGCACTGAGAGCGCGCGGGGGCGCCGCTAGGCGCCGTGGCCGCGGAGGAAGCGGTCCAGGAGCTGGCGCGGCTCGGGCGGGCCTTCGGGCGGCGCGATCCCGAGCGCCGCGTCGACGCCGTAGGCGAGCAGCGGGCCGATCAGCGCGTTGACGGCGTGCGCCGGCGGCTCGTCGACCAGCTCGCCGGCGCGCTGATAGCCGGCGACCAGCTCCCGCAGGCGCGCCTGGAGCGCCAGCGGCTCGCGCAGGAGGTCCTCCAGCTCGGGGTTGCGGGACGCTTCGAGGATCAGGACGAGCCGCAGTCTCGGATGCACGCGGAAGAGGCGGGCGTAGTACTCGAGCACCCGCAGGAGGTCGGCCTCGAGGTCGCCGGAGGAGGCGAAGCTCGGGTCCGCCAGCTGGGAGAGGTCGCGGTGGATCGCCGCGAGGACGAGGCTCCGCTTGTTGCCGAAGCGGCGGAAGAGCGTCACCTCGTTGACGCCCGCGGCCGCGGCGATCTGCCGCGTCGTCGCCCCCGCGTAGCCGTGCGCGACGACGGTCGCGACGACCGCGTCGAGGATCGCGTCCTCCGTCACCCGAGCGGCCATCGTTCCCCCTCGCGGCGCCGGCCCTCGCCGGCCCGGCCCGCCGCTCCCGTGGGACGCCGTTCCCCAACACCGGTTTCAGGCTTGACAGCCATGATTAAGATGTAAGCAAGCACTTGCACACAGTAGCACGACCGACGGGAGTCGCCATGCCTGACCGTGTCCTGATCCTCGCGAACGAGTTCATCGTCGACGCCGACCGCTCGCTTCCCACCGACGTGCGTGAGCGGGCCGACCGGCCGCACGACGTCCTCGTCGTCGCGCCCCTGCTGACCACGCGACTGCAGTCCTACGCCTCCGACGTGGACGGCGCCCGCGCCGACGCCGAGCGGCGGCTGACGCGGATCGCCGCCGACATCGAGCGGCGCGGGACCGCCCCGCGCACCGTCGTCGGGGACGAGAACCAGCTCGTCGCCGTCGAGGACGCGCTCGCCTGGTTCGACGCCGACGTCTGCGTCGTCGTCAGCCATGCCCGGGGCTGCGCCAACTACCACGAGCGCAAGGTCGCCCAGCGGATTCGCGACACCTTCGCCCTGCCGACGATCAACCTCGTCGTCGACGAGGAGGGACGCCTGACCGGTTCGGAGGCGATTTGAAACTGAGGCCTCGATTAAGATCTACTCATCGTATGAATACTGACCTCTCGCTGAACCGAGCGTTGCGGACCCAATAGGCTCGCCTCGCGTCAGGTCGCTCACGGGAGGGAGCTCGCTTGCCTCGAGAGAGGGTCAATTATGCTGCGCGCGGCGTTCTCGCCGGGGCGCTCGCACTGCTGCTGGCGGCCGCGGCGCTCGCCGGCTGCGGCGGTGGCAAGAAGGCGCCCACGACCGCGAGCAGCGCACCGGCGACCGCCGCGACGACCGCGACCACGGGCACCGCGACGACCAGCACCACCGCGTCGGTCACGGCCGGCGCGTCGCTCTTCACCGCGAGATGCGCGAGCTGCCACACGCTCGCCGCCGCGCACGCGACTGGAAAGGTCGGCCCCGACCTCGACTACGTCCAGCCGACCGTCGCGCAGACCGAGGCGACGATCGCCTCCGGGATGAGAGGCTCGACCGCCACGATGCCGGCCGGCCTGCTGAGAGGCCAGCAGGCCGCCGACGTCGCCGCCTACCTCGCCCAGGTCGCCAAACGCTCGAACGTCAAGCTGGCCAACCCCTAGGAGAGGCGCGATGGACCGATCGAACAAGGGCGTCTCGCGCCGACAGCTGCTGCGCGGCGCCGCCGCGGCAGGGGGCGGGATCGCGCTCGCGGGGCTCGGCGCCGCGCAGGCGACCGACCAGACCGCGGCCGCCGAGCCGGCGCGCCTGAGAGCGCTGACGAGAGACGAGGCCGCGATCGCCGGCGCGATGGCCGACCGCGTCTTCCCCAGAGACGGCAGCAGCCCGTCGGCCACCGACCTCGGCTTCGTCGCCTACCTCGACGGCCAGCTGGCGGGCGGCTGGGGCTCGGGCGAGCGCTTCTATCGCCAGGGCCCGTTCGTCGAGCCGCAGACGAGCGGCCACGGCTACCAGCTGTCGCTGACGCCGCGCGAGGTCTACCGCCGGGTCCTGCCGGAGGTCGACGCCTACGCGCGCAGAGCGCACCACAGAGGGTTCGTCGACCTCTCCCCGTCTCAGCAGGACGCGGTCCTGACCGCGCTGGAGAACGGCAGAGTCGACCTCGGCCTCGCCTCCAGCCCGAACGGCTTCACCTCGGCGAGCTTCTTCACGATGTTCCTCCAGAACGTGACCGAGGCGCTGTTCGCCGACCCGGTCTACGGCGGCAACAAGAACAGAGCCGGCTGGAGATGGATCGACTACCCGGGCGATCCGATGGCGTACGGCGACGACTACTTCACGATCTTCAGCCATCGCGACGACGACTACGAGGTCGCGCCGCAATCGGCGGCCGACGCGATGAAGTCCCCATTGATGCGGAGAATGTGAGGCGAGGATGGCCACGATCAAGCACGAGAAGGTCGACGCGGTCTGCATCGGCGTCGGCTGGACCGGCGGCATCCTCGCCGCCGAGCTGTGCAGAGCGGGGATGAAGGTCGTCGGGCTGGAGCGTGGCCGCGACCGCGGCGAGGCGAACTTCGCCAACAACGACGACCACGACGAGCTGAAGTTCGCGATCCGCAGCGAGCTGTTCCAGGACGCCGCCGTCGAGACGCAGACCGTCCGCCACACCACGGCTGAGCACGCGCTGCCGATGCGCTACATCGGCGCCTGGCTGCCGGGGACCGGGGTCGGCGGCGCGGGCGTGCACTGGAACGGGCAGACGTGGCGCTTTCACCCGAGCGACTTCGTCTACAGAACCCACTACACGCAGAGATACGGGAAGGACATCTTCCCGTCGGACATGCGCCAGCGCGACTGGGGCATCACGTACGAGACGCTCGAGCCGTACTTCAACACGTTCGAGGACATGGCCGGCATCTCCGGCAAGGCTGGGGTCCTCAACGGCAGAGTGCAGGAGGGCGGCAACCCGTTCGAGGGCTCGCGCTCGAAGGAGTACCCGACGCCGCCGATGATCTCCTCCAGAGCCGGCTCGGCCTTCGCCACCGCGGCCGCGAGCCTCGGCCACAAGCCGTTCCCGACGCCGTCGGCGAACCTCAGCGTCGCCTACACGAACCCGGAGGGCGTGTCCCGCAACCACTGCCTCTACTGCGGCTACTGCGAGCGCTTCGGCTGCGAGGTCGGCGCGAAGGCCGACCCGACCGTCACGGTGATCCCGGTCGCGAAGAGAACCGGCAACTTCGAGCTGCGCCCGCACGCGTGGGTCCACCGCATCCAGCACGACGGCAAGAGAGCGACGGGCGTCCTCTACACCGACGAGGCCGGGCGCACGCACGAGCAGCCGGCGGACATCGTCCTGCTCACGTCGTTCATGTTCAACAACGCGCGGCTGCTGCTGCTGTCGAGAATGGGGACGCCGTACGACCCGAAGACGGAGAAGGGCGCGGTCGGCCGCAACTTCGCCTACCAGACGGGTGGCGGCGGAGCGGTCGGGACGTTCGCCGACGAGGACGACTTCAACCTGTTCATGGGCTCGGGCGCGAACGGGATGGCGATCGACGACTACAACGGCGACAACTTCGACCACCACGGGCTCGGGTTCGTCGGCGGCGGCAACATCAGCCTCGGCAGCAGCGGCTCGCGGCCGATCCAGTCGCAGCACCCGGCGCCCAGCGGGGCGACCTGGGGCCTGGAGTGGAAGCGCTCGATCCGCAACACCTACCGGCGCACGGTCTCGATCGGCGCACAGGCCGAGAGTCCCGCCTACCGCCAGCACTACGTCGACCTCGACCCGACCTACCGGGACGCGTTCGGCGATCCGCTGCTGCGGATCACGTTCGACTGGGAGCCGAACGAGCGCAGAATGATGGACTACCTCGGTCGCAGAGTCGAGCCGTTGATGAGAGCGATGAGACCGACGGCGATGACCGGTGGGCCGGGCGTCCTGCCCCCGCACTTCGACACCGTCCCCTATCAATCGACGCACGTGACCGGCGGGACGATCATGGGCGATGACCCGAAGGAGACGGTCGTCAACGACTACCTCCAGATGTGGGACTTCCCCAACGTGTTCGTCATCGGGGCGTCGAACTATCCGCAGAACGCCGGGTTCAACCCGACCGGTACGCTCGGCGCGCTCGCCTACCGGGCCGCCGACGGCGTCGTCAACCACTACCGCAGAAACCCGGGACCGATCCGCTCCTAGGCCCGCAACCCGTCGAGCAGGAGCCGGACCATCCGCTGGCTGAAGGCGGTGCCGTCCGGCCCGGGGGCGCAGAGGTGCGCGACGGCGCGCAGCAGGTCGTCGGGGTCGACGTCGCGGCGGATCGCGCCGGCGTCCTCCGCCCGCTCCAGGAGGGCGGCGAGCGACGGTTCGAGCTGGGCGAGGAGCCGCTGCCCGAGACCCTCGAAGGCCGCGTCGCCTGAGTGCAGCGCCGCGGCGAGGCCGCGCTTGGTCGCGACGACGTCCGTGTAGCGCCCGATCCAGTGGACGAGCGCGTCGCCCGGCTCCTCGGCGGCGCTCAGCGTGCGCGCCGCCTCGACGCACGCCTCCACGTCGTGCTCCAGGACGGCGAGCACGAGGTCGGACCGCTTGGGGAAGTGCCGGTAGAGCGTGCCGACGCCGACGCCGGCGCGGTCGGCGATCTCCTTCGCGGGGGCGTCGACGCCCTCCGAGGCGAACACCTCCTTCGCCGCCTCCAGCAGGGAGCCGATGTTGCGCTGCGCGTCGGCCCGCCTGCGAGGTCTCGCGTCGGCCGTCGGTGGCTCGTGGTTCGTCGACTCGCTTGACATCACGAAGCGGAATGCTATTCCATATAGAAGTGGAAGTACGTTCCGCTTCTATTCGACCGACCCGACAGGAGACCGATGACCCCCGCCACGGATGACCAAGACGCGCTGATCGGGCGCGCCCGGGAGCTGCCGGCCGGCCCCGCGACGCCGTTCACGTCGACCCGTCCTGTCGTCGTGCCGACCCCGGGCCGCCGACCCGTCGAGCTGCACGTGCGGGTCTCGGCGCCGACCACGGGGCATGACCTTCCCCTCGTCCTGCTCTCGCACGGCGGCGGCACCACGAACTACCTCTCCTCGCTTCGGGGGCTCTCCCCGCTGGCCGACTTCTGGGCCGCGCACGGCTTCGTCGTCGTCCAGCCCACGCACCTCAGCTCTCCGTCGCTGGGCCTGCCCCCGTTGGCGCCGGACTCGCGCGCGTTCTGGCACTCGCGCGTCGAGGACCTGACGAGCATCCTCGACCAGCTCGACCTGATCGAGCGCGCCGTCCCCGGGCTGGCGGGACGGATCGCGCGCGATCGCGTCGCCGTCGCCGGCCACTCGATGGGCGGGCAGACCGCGAGCATGCTGCTGGGCGCGCACTTCGTGGACGACGACGGCACGACCGTCCGCCCGTTCGACGGCCGCGTCAGCGCGGGCGTCCTGCTCGCGCCGACCGGCGCCGGCGGCGGCCACCTCACCGAGGCCGCCGCTCGCTACACCTGCCTGCGCACCGCCGGCTTCGAGCGGATGACGACCCCGACGCTGACGGTCGTCGGCGACCGCGACGACTCCGTCGCGCTGACCTCGCGCGGCCCCACCTACCATGCCGATCCCTACGTGATGAGCCCCGGCCCGAAGGACCTGCTGACGCTCGTCGGCGTGGAGCACATGCTCGGCGGCATCACAGGCTACGACGCGGTCGCGACGACGGACGAGGAGCCCGAGCGCGTGGCCGTCGTCCAGCGGCTCAGCACGGCCTACCTCCAGAGCGCGCTGGACGTCGCCGACGCTGCGTGGCCGGACGCTCGCGAGGCGTTCGCCGGCCTCGGCGAGCTCGGCCGCGTCGAGAGCAGAGGCGCCTAACGGGGGCCGACGCCGTTGAGCGTGTCGACCACGCGGGAGACGTCGCCGCCCGGGCGGTAGAAGTTGACCGCCACGAGGTTGGCGATCCGGTGGCGGATCCGCTCGCAGGTCCGCGCGCGCTTCAGCAGCGCGGGGTAGGCGTTGACCCGCGCCGCCTGCGAGGGCAGCGGCACCGGGTCAGTCGAGGTCCAGCTGTTGAGGAGGAAGAGCGGCGCGTCGTCCGGGCCGCGATTCTCTGCGCAGCTGGCGGCGAGCTTCGCCGGGTCGGTGAGGTCGGCGACCTTGGAGAACTTGTACGGCGTCTCCTGGACGACGTGGTCGTACGCCGGGCGGTACCACTCGGCGCCGCCGGCGTGCTCCTCGGCGAGGAAGACGACCCGCTGGTCGCGGTCGATCATCTGGCGCAGCGTCAGGAATCTGCCGGTGAACGGGC
>JAATFK010000574.1 GCA_015655225.1 Solirubrobacterales bacterium
CGACGCTGCTCGGCGCCGCCCGCCGCGGCGGGATCGCCGGCGAGCTGGGGCTGTTCGAGGTCGACGAGTTCTGGCTCGGCCAGCTGACCGCTGAGCTGGAGCCGCGCGCGCTGCTGCTCGGCAACCTCTTCCGCGACCAGCTCGACCGCTACGGCGAGCTGGAGACGATCGCCGACCGCTGGGCGGAGATCGTCGCGGCGCGGGGCGCGCGCACGCGGCTGGTGCTGAACGCCGACGACCCGCTGATCGCCGACCTCGGCCGCGACCAGCCGCAGGTCACCTACTTCGGCGTGCAGGACGATGCGATGGCGATGCCCGAGATGCAGCACGCCTCCGACTCGAAGCACTGCCGCCGTTGCGGCCACGCGTACGTCTACGACGCCGTCTACATGGGCCACCTCGGCCGCTACCACTGCCCCTCGTGTGGGCAGCGGCGGCCCGAGCCGGACGTCGTCGCCGAGCAGGTCGAGCTGCTGGGGACGCGCGGGGCGCGCTTCCGGCTGCGCGTCGTGAGCGGGCCGCAGGCGGGCTCGGCGACGGTCGAGCTGCCGCTGCCGGGGCTCTACAACGTCTACAACGCGCTCGGGGCGGCGGCGCTGACGCTCGCGCTCGGCGTGCCCCTGGCCGACGTGGTCGCGGGCCTCGACCACGTCGCCGCCGCGTTCGGCCGCGCCGAGACGATCGACCTCGGCGGACGTCCGCTGTCGATCCTCCTGATCAAGAACCCGGCGGGCGCGAACGAGGTGCTGCGCACGGTCGTGCTGGAGACGGGCGAGATCGACCTGCTGGCGGTGCTGAACGACAACATCGCCGACGGGCGCGACGTCTCGTGGGTGTGGGACGCCGACTTCGAGCTGCTGACCGGTCGCGTGCGCCACGTCACCTGCGCCGGCACGCGCGCGGCGGAGCTGGCGCTGCGGCTCAAGTACGCCGGCGTCGACCCGGAGCGGATCGCGGTCGTGCCGGAGCTGGAGGCGGCGCTCGACGCGGCGCGCGCCGACGGCTCCGGGACGCTCTACGCGCTTCCCACCTACACCGCGCTGCTCGCGCTGCGCGACCTGCTCAGCAGCCGTGGCCTCGCGCCGAGGTACTGGTCGTGAGCGCGGAGGCGAAGGACGCGGCGGCGCTGTCGGTGCTGTGGCACGACCTCGAATGCGGCCGCTACCGCGCCGACCTCGCGCTCTGGCACGAGCTGGCCGCGCGCGCCCGTGGCCCGGTGCTCGACGTCGGCGCCGGCACCGGGCGCGTCGCCCTGTCGCTCGCGGGCGCCGGGCACGAAGTGGTCGCGCTCGACCTCGACCCCGACTTCCTCGCCGCCCTGCGCACGCGCGCCGAGGCGACCGGCACGACCGGGATCGAGACGGTCGTCGGCGACGCCCGCACGTTCGACTTGAGGCGGCGCTTCGCGCTGATCCTGGCGCCGATGCAGACGGTCCAGCTGCTCGGCGGCGCCGACGGCCGCGAGGCGTTCCTGCGCCACGCCGCCGCGCACCTCGCGCCCGGCGCGCTGCTCGCCTGCGCGCTCGCCGACGCGCTGGAGGGCTTCGACGCCGAGCACACGCAGCCGCCGCTGCCCGACATCGTCGAGGAGGACGGCTGGGTCTACGCGAGCCAGCCGGTCGCGGTCCGGATCGAGCCCGACGGCGCCGTGATCGAGCGGATCCGCCAGGTCGTCTCCCCCACCGGCCGCCGCAGCGCGGAGGGCGACGCGATCCGCCTCGACCGCCTCGACGCCCCGACGCTGGAGCGCGAGGGGATCGCCGCCGGCCTGCACCACGCGGGACGGCGGACGATCGAGCCGACCGAGGAGCACGTCGGCAGCGAGGTGGTCCTGTTCCATGGCTGACCGGCTGCGCGTCTGCGCGCTCTACCCGAACTTGATGAACATCTACGCCGACCGCGGCAACCTGCTGCTGCTGCGGCGCCGCTGCGAGTGGCGCGGGATCGGGTTCGAGCTGACCGCGAGCGACCTCGGCGAACCGCTCGATCCGGACGCGGCCGACCTCTTCTACATCGGCGGCGGCCAGGACCGCGACCAGCGGCTCTGCGCCTTCGACCTCGCCGAGGTGAAGCGCGAGGGGCTGCACGCGGCGGCCGCCCGGGGCGCCGCGCTGCTCGCCGTCTGCGGCGGCTACCAGCTGCTCGGCAGCTCCTACCAGCTGGGCGAGGAGACGCTTCCGGGCGTCGGCCTGGTCGACCTGGAGACGGTTCGCTCCGACGGCGAGCGGCTGATCGGCAACATCGCGATCGAGGTCGACCTCGGGCCGCTCGCGGGCGGCACGCGGGTCCTCGCCGGCTTCGAGAACCACGGCGGCCGGACCCACCTCGGCCCCGCCGCGCAGCCGCTCGGCCGGGTCCTCAAGGGGCACGGCAACAACGGCGAGGACGGCCGCGAGGGGATCCGCGAAGGCAACGTGATCGGGACCTACATGCACGGCCCACTGCTGCCGAAGAACGCGTGGCTGGCGGACTGGCTGATCGCGACCGCGCTCGGGCGCGAGGAGCCGCTCGCGCCGCTCGACGACACGTTCGAGGCGGCCGCGCACGTCGAGGCGCGCCGCGCCGCCGGCGCCTAGCGCGTCAGCGTCACCCGGACCGTCTTCGTCGTGCGGTTTCCCGCGCCGTCGCGCACGGCGGTCGTGAGGGTGAGGGAGATCCGGTGCGCGCGCCCGAGCCGGCGGGCGGTCGCGCGCGAGACGCGCAGCGCGAGCGTCGTCGTGCGCCCGGCGCGGACGGTCGTGGTCGGGACCGTCGCCAGCAGCGCGGTCGACCCGCTCGCGGAGATCCGCAGCGGCCGGGCGGTCGCGCGCGGGATCGTCGCGCGGACCGACAGCGTGCAGCGCTCGTCGCAGCGCAGCCGCAGCGGCAGGCCGGCGCTGCGCACCAGCGTCGCGAGGCTGTGCCGCGACGGCACGACCGGCGTCAGCGTCAGCCGTGGCGCGCTGCGGTCGAGGTGGCTCGCTCTCGGCGTCGGGGCGGGCGGGGCCGGCGCCGGGCTCGGCGCGGGCGGCGTCGGCAGCGGCACGGCGGGCGGGCCGGGCGACGGCGGCAGTGGCGGGGCGGGCGGCGGCGCGGGCGTCGCGGTCGCGGCGCCGTAGACCGACAGCTCGCTGACGTCGAGGAACGAGGAGGAGGCGAGCGCCGGGTTGGTCGTCGAGCCCTGCGGGCTCAGCATCGTCAGGCGCACGAACCGCACGCCGGGCGCGACGCCCGGGAGCGCGACCTCGTTCAGGTGGTGGTCGTCGGCGGCGGCGAAGCTGCCGCTCGTCGCGGTCGACCAGGTAGCGCCGTCGGCCGAGGTCTCCAGCTGGTAGGCGCCGAGCGACGCGCTGTCGTCGTCACCGCAGGTCGCGCCCGGGTCGATCGCGACGCTCCGCACGTCGACCGGGGCGCTCAGTCTCAGCGTCAGCGTGCGGGGTCCGGCGGTGCTCGCCGGCAGCGTCGAGGTCGGCGGCGCCGAGATCGCCGGCTGGTAGCTGCCCCAGCCGGTCTGCAGCGCGCCGTCGATCGCACCGGTCGGCCCGCAGCCGAGCGCCGTCAGGTCGGGTCCGCTGAACGACGCGACCTGCGCGCCGCCGGAGGAGAGCGCCCAGTTGCGCCGCAGCACCACGTCGTGCGTGCCGGCGCCGCTGGTCAGCGGCAGGCTCGCGGTGACCGCGCGGTCGTAGCCGGGCGCGGTCACGAGGAGAGGCGGGCTGGTCCCGCCGGCGAGGTCGCCGAGCGTGTAGCGGCCGCTCGCGTCGGTCTGCACGGCGGTGTCCTCGTGGCCGCCGGCGTAGACCGTCGCGCCCGCGACCGGCGCGCCGCTGACGCTGTCGGTGACGGTCCCGGCGAGCGTCGCGTCGGCGGAGCCGGCCGGCGGCGGGTCGAAGTTCGCGAGCGGCGCGGGGTCGGTCGCGTCCGTGGTGGAGGCGTAGTAGCCCATCCCGCGCGCCGCGAACGCCTGCCACAGCGCCGTCTGGTGGACGCCGCCGAACAGCTCCTGGTCGGCCTGGAGGATCGCGTCGCGCTCGTCCAGGAACGACGGCTCCTCGGGCGAGAGCCGCATCGCCTCGGTCACGAGCGCCTCGGTCGTCTGCGAGCCGAGCGCGGTGCGCACGTCCCACAGCGTCTGGCCCCAGATCTCGCCGTCGGCGTGAACCTCGGGGCCGCCCGCCACGACGTGGCCGTAGTCGGCGAAGGTGTAGCCGCCGTGCGGACAGCCGCCGCTGGGCGGCGTCCC
>JAATFK010000543.1 GCA_015655225.1 Solirubrobacterales bacterium
GACGTGGCCGAGCTGGTCCGCCAGCCCGTGCCGCTGCGCCGTCACGACGACCAGCCCGAGTGCCAGCACGAACAGCAGGAAGCCGGGGCTCGCCGCGCGCACGAGCGCTCCCGGGCTCGTCCGGCCGGCCGCCAGCGCCGGGAGCGCGAGCGCGAGCGCCCCGGCGGTCGCGACCAGCGCCGGGTCGATCCCGAGCGGCGAGCAGGCCGCGAAGCCGGCGAGCGTCGCGACCACGACCCCCACCGCGAGCCTCGGGGCGCCGGCGGCGACCGGCGCGGCAGAGGCAAGCGGCGCGGCAGAGGCAGCCGGCACGGCAGAGGCGGCAGAGGGAGTGGGCGCCCCGGTGGCAGCCGGCGCGGCAGGGCCGGCCGCCGCCCCGGCGGCCGGCGCGACCGGCGCCGCGGGCGGGACCGGCGAGGCCCCCTCCCCCAGCTCCCCCGCGAAGAACCACCGGAACACCACCCACTCGACCGCGATCGCCGCCGCCCACGGCAGCGCCATCAACCCGGCGAAGCGCAGGAACCCGATCCCGGTCGCGTGGAACGCGAGCAGGTTCGTGAGGTTCGAGATCGGCAGCAGCAGCGACGCCGCGTTCGCGAGGTGCGCGCACGCGTACAGGTGCGGTCTCGCCCGCACCCGCGCCGCCCGCGCGCTCGCGAAGACGACCGGCGTCAGCAGCACGACCGTCGCGTCGAGCGAGAGCGCGACCGTCACCGCCGCCGCGACGGCGAACACGAGCGCCAGCAGCCGCCGCGGCTCACCGCGCGCACCCCGCGCCAGCAGCCGGCCGGCGGCCGCGAACAGCCCCTCCCGCTCGCACAGCGCCCCGAGCACCAGCACCGCAGCGAGGAACCCGAGCGTCGAGCCGAGCCGGCGCGCCTCCTCCCCCGCGTCGTGAAGCGAGAGCGCCCCCACCGCCAGCAGCAGCGCCGCCGCCGGTACCGCCGCGACCGCCTCCGGCAGCCCCCGCGGTCGCCGCACCGCGAACGCCAGCACCGCCGCCAGCAGCACCAGTGCGAGCGCCTCCGCGGCGGCCCCGCTCAAGCCGGGCGGCTCCCCACTCCGGTGGTCAGACGGTCGGGACCGCCGCCGCGCGCGGTGCGCGCGCCTCGGCGAACCCGACGAGCTTGTTCTGCTCCTCGTCCCACAGCTTCAGGCGCGTCGCTCGCAACCCCTGCCAGAGCGAGAGGATCGGGACCTCCTGGAAGACCTCGATGCCGTCGTGCGCGGCCTGCAGGTTGTAGTTCGGGATCCGCGCGCTGAGGTGGTGCACATGGTGCAGCCCGATGTTGCCGGAGAAGTACTGCAGCACCTTCGGCAGCTTCAGATAGGAGCTGCCGCGCAGCGCCGCCTCGGAGTACGCCCACGCGTCCGTGTTCTCCCAGTACGTGTCCTCGAACTGGTGCTGCACGAAGAAGAGGAAGACGCCCGCGCCGCCGGCCAGCAGCACCATCGGGATCTGGATCAGCAGGAACGTCTGCCAGCCGATCAGCAGGCAGAGGCCGGTGATCGCGACCGCGAGCGCGGCGTTCGTCAGCAGCACGCTGTTGCGGATCCGCGGCCGCGCGGTGCGCGACGTCAGCCGCGGCTGGATCACGAGCGCGACGAACGGGCCGATCGTGAAGAGGATCGCCGGGTGGCGGAAGAGCCGGTAGATCAGGCGCGCGCCCCATGGGGCCGCCTGGAACTCGGCGACCGTCATCGTCGGCACGTCGCCGTCGCCGCGGCGGTCGAGGTCGCCCGCCGTCGCGTGGTGCATCGCGTGGCTGTGCTTCCAGGCCGCGAACGGCGTGTAGACGATGAACGCGACGCAGCGCCCGAGCAGCTGGTTGCCGCGCTTGGACGGCAGGAACGAGCCGTGCGCGCAGTCGTGGAAGACGATGTAGGAGCGCAACAGGAAGCCCGCGGCGGGAATCGAGACGAGCAGCGTCAGCCAGATCGAGACCGGCGCCAGCAGCACCATCGCGACCTGCAGAGCGAAGTACGGCACGACCGAGGTGGCGAGGTCGAGCAGGCTCGCGGAGACTCGCGGACGCGCATACGGGGCAAGCGCCTCTCGCCAGGGGTTGTGATTCCCCCGGGGCTTGGCGTCTGCGCCCTCCGGCACTGCCGTCGCTGCGCTCATCGTCGTACCGCCTGTCGTCGTGGACACGTCTGCACGGCAGACCGCCGAGAGCGTAAGGGCATCCTAACCACCTCACCTAAGGTGAAGGTAGGTGCACGGTCACGCAACTGGCAGGTCGCCGTCGCGGCCGAGCGTACTGGGCTCGGCGGCGATCCGTGCTGGGACGCTGTAGACGTTGATCCGGCCGCGTCGCGCGAAGCCGCCGAGCGTCAGCCCGCGGTCGCGCGCGAGCTCGACCGCGAGCGACGTCGGGGCGCCGACGCCGACGAGCACCGGCGCCCCCGCGAGCACCGCCTTCTGCACCAGCTCGAACGACAGCCGGCCACTCACGCACAGCAGTCCCTCGCGCAGCGGCACGAGCCCGCGCTCGAGCGCCCAGCCGACGACCTTGTCGAACGCGTTGTGCCGGCCGACGTCCTCCCGCGCGCACAGCAGGGTCCCCTCGGCGTCGAACAGCCCGGTCGCGTGCAGCCCGCCGGTGCGTGCGAACTCTGGCTGGACGAGCCGGTCCGGCAGCGCCGCCAGCAGCGCCCGCGAGACGACCGGCCACGGCGGGTTGAGGTCGAGCGCGGGCGCGTCGACCGCGACCTGCTCCAGTGCGCCCCTGCCGCACACCCCGCACGACGAGGTCGTGTAGA
>JAATFK010000052.1 GCA_015655225.1 Solirubrobacterales bacterium
CCGGGATCTTCCCCGTGACCGGCCACGCCTGGTCGATGGACGGCGCCGACCTGCGCTTCGGCGCCAAGCGCGACGGCCACGTCCACGAGGGGCAGGACATCCTCGCGCCGGAGGGCACGCCGATCGTCGCCCCGCTCGGCGGCACCGTCCTGTGGTCGGCGAACCAGCCCAGCGGCGCCGGGATCTACGTCGTGATCCACGGCAGCGACGGCCGTGACTACGTCTTCATGCACATCCGGCCGAAGACGCTGCTCGTCTCCCCCGACGACGTCGTCACCGCCGGTGAGCGGATCGCCGAGGTCGGCCACACCGGCGACGCGAGCGGCCCGCACCTGCACTTCGAGATCTGGGTCGGCGGCTGGTACCAGAAGGGCGGCAGGCCGATCGACCCGCTGCCCGACCTGCAGCACTGGGCCGGGCTCGACTAGACGCGCTGCTGGTGGCGCTGTTCGTGCTCGCGCTCGTGGTCTAGGCGAGCTGCCGCGCGAGCGCCAGCTCCGCCAGCGCGGTGCCGCCGGCGAGCGCGCCGACGCCCACCACGGCGCTGCGCGGGATCGCCTTGCGGGCCGCGAGCGTGGCGACGAGGTCGACGGCGTCGGCGAGCGCGGCGGCGAGGATCCACGGCGCGAGGGCGTCGCCGCGCTTGAGGGCGGCGAGCGTGCCGAGGCCGAGCACCCCGTCCCGGACTCCGACGCAGCGGAACAGCAGCTGCGCGGTCGGGCGCTCGGCGTCCTTCCCGATCCAGCCGGAGCCGACGGTCTTCGCCGGAAGGAGCGTGAGCGCGGCGCCGATCGCGGCGCGGCCGACGGCGATGCCGGCGACGAGGGTGCGTGGGTTCATCTGGCGATCGTACCCAGCGGGACGCGCAGCCGGACCGGCCCGCGCGCGGTCCGCGGGTCGACGACCTTGCCGCGTTGCGTCACCTCGAGCCGGCCGGACTCGACCATCCCCTGGGCGACGCGTCGCACGTCGTCCATCAGCGGGCGGAAGTCCTGATCGCCCGCGAGCGCGCGAGCCGCGTCGGAGGGGCAGATCGTCTTGCCGGCGTCGCGCACGCTCAGGAGGCCGGCGATCGTCGCCTCGATCCGCTCGTCGTCGTGGTCCATGACGGGGGATACGGACCGGGCGGCGAACCGTCTCAACAATTAAACGGAGCCAACCTCCGCTTGCTGCTACCGTCGCTTGCATGACGAACCTCATCACCACCCCCTTCGGATTCAGCTCGACCGCCGCCGACGTCGTCGAGGGAATCGACCTCACCGGCACCCGCGCGATCGTAACCGGCGCCTCCTCCGGCATCGGCGTCGAGACGGCACGCGCGCTGGCGGGCGCCGGCGCTGACGTGACGCTGGCCGTGCGCAACACCGAGGCCGGCGCGCGGACCGCCGCCGACATCACCGCCACGACCTCCAACGAGCACGTCCACGTCGGCGTGCTCGACCTCGCCGACCAGGCGTCGGTCGCCGCCTTCGTCGCGAGCTGGGACGGCCCGCTCGACCTGCTCGTGAACAACGCCGGCGTGATGGCGCTGCCCGAGCGCCAGCTGACCCCCGAGGGCTGGGAGCTGCAGTTCGCGACCAACCACCTCGGCCACTTCGCGCTCGCCCGCGGCCTGCACGGGGCGCTCGCGGCCGCTCCGAGCGCGCGGATCGTGTCGCTCAGCTCGGTCGGGCACCTGCGCTCCCCCGTCCTCTTCGACGACCTCGCCTTCGAGACGACCCCGTACGACCCGCGGATCGCCTACGGCCAGGCGAAGACCGCCAACGTGCTCTTCGCGGTCGAGGCGACCCGGCGCTGGGCCGCCGATGGGATCACCGCCAACGCCGTCCACCCGGGCGCGATCGCGGACACGAACCTCTCGCGGCACATGGACCAGGAAGTCCTTGCGAGACTGATCGCCTCCGGGACCTACCGCTTCAAGACGGTCGAGCAGGGCGCCGCGACGAGCGTCCTCGTCGCGACCACGCCGCAGCTCGACGGGATCGGCGGCCGCTACTTCGAGAACGCCAACGAGGCCCAGGTCGTCGACCCAACCGCTCCCGGCTTCGACTTCGCCGCCGGCGTCGCCGCGTACGCGCTCGACCCCGACAACGCCCGGCGGCTGTGGGAGGTCTCGGAGGAGCTGATCGGCTAGGCCGCGCGGGCGGCGAGGAACGCCGCCTCCTGGTCGCCGAGCGGCGTCGCGGGCGGCGCGCCCTCCAGGTACTCGGCGGCGATCGCGCCCCAGTCGGCGCCGGCGCGCAGCTGCGCCAGCACGACCGCGACGATCCCGTGCATGCGGCGGATCAGCAGCGACTCCGGCGGCAGCGTGAACTGGTTGACCTGCTCCCGCGCCTCGCCGCGCTGCTCGCCGTCGCGCCGCTCGCGCTCCCGGTCCCGCTCGCCGCGCGCGTCGGCGGGGCCGAAGCGGCGAAAGCGCGGGCGCGCGTACCAGCCGGTCGCGGCTCTCATCAGGCGCAGCGCCCACTCGGCGTCGACCGCGTCGGCGCGCTCCGCCGGCAGGTAGCCGGCGGTGGAGAGCGCCGCCTTGAGCCCGTCGGCGTCGTCGGCGCGCACGGCGCGGGCGATCGCCCGCTCGGCGTCGAGGTGGCGGCGGTCGACGTCCCGCAGCAGGCCGTAGTCGAGGAAGCAGACGCGGCCGTCGGCGCAGAGCAGGTAGTTGCCCGGATGGGGATTGCCGAGCGCGATCCCGTCGCGGTAGAGCAGCCCGAAGAAGAAGCGGAAGACGATCTCCCCGTAGCGGTCGCGGTCGGCCTCGTCGCGCCGGCGAACCTCCTCGAAGCGCTCGCCCGCGACGTACTCGGAGACGAGCACGCGACGCGTCGAGAGCTCGGTGTCGACTCTCGGTATCCGCACGAACGGATGGCCGCGCAGCAGCCGCTCGATCCGTCGCTGATTCTGCGCCTCCAGCTCGTAGTCCAGCTCCTCCCCGATCCGCTCGCGCAGCTCCCCCGCGAGCGCCTTGCCGTCGAGGCCGGGCGCGAGCCGCTTGACGAGCGGCAGCAGCAGCGTCGCGTTGCGCAGGTCGGTCTCGACCGCCTCGGCGACGCCCGGGTACTGGACCTTGACGACGACCTCCTCGCCGTCGAGCGTCGTCGCGCGGTGGACCTGCCCGATCGAGGCGGCCGCGAACGCCTGCGGCTCGAACTCCGCGAAGACGCGGTTCAGCGGGCCGCCCAGCTCCTTGCGCAGCAGCTGCTCGAGCTTCGCGAACGGGACCGGCGGGACATCGTCGCGCAGCGCCGCGAGTCTCCGCTGCAGGTCGTCGCGCTGGTCCTCCGGGAGGCCGTCCAGCTCGATCATCGAGATCATCTGGCCGACCTTCATCGCGGCGCCGCGCATCTGGCCGAGCTGGCCGACCAGCTGGTCGACGAGCGCGGCGGTCCGCTCGCCGCGGGCCGCCTCGGCGCGCTCCGGCGTGCGCACCCGGTTCGCGGTCCGCATCCCGGCCCAGCGCAGGCCCTGGCCGGCGACGAGGCCGCCGACGCGCGCCGTGCGGGCGATCCGGCCGGTCGGCAGCTCGCCCGCCTCGGACGCGGCCTCGTCGTCAGGTTCGCTCGGCATTCCCCCGAGCGTAGCGGCGCCGCCCCGGCGCCCCTCAGTAGCGCCCGCCGACGACCAAGCCGGCGAGCGCGTCGAGCGTCGCCAGCTCCTCGGCCGAGAGGCGCAGGTCGAGCGCGGCCACGTTCTGCTCCAGCCAGCGCACGCGCTTCGTGCCGGGGATCGGGACGACGCCGACGCCGAGCCGCTCGGCCTGCGCCGAGACCCACGCGAGCGCGAACTGCGCGGGGGCGGCGTCGTGTGCCTCGGCTACCGCGCGCACGGCGTCCGTGATCGCCGCGTTGGCTCGCGCCGCCTCGCTCGCGAAACGCGGCAGGCGGTGACGCGCGTCGCCCGCGCCGAGCGCCTCCACGTCGAGCGTCCCGGTGAGGAAGCCGCGCCCGAGCGGCGAGTAGGCGACGAGCCCGATGCCCAGCTCGCGCAGCGCGCCGAGCACGGTCGTCTCCGGGTCGCGCGTCCAGAGCGAGTACTCGCTCTGGACCGCTGAGATCGGGTGGACCGCGTGGGCGCGGCGCAGCAGCGCGTCGTCGACCTCGGAGAGGCCGAGGTGGCGGACCTTGCCCTCGGCGACGAGCTCGGCCATCGCACCGACCGACTCC
>JAATFK010000703.1 GCA_015655225.1 Solirubrobacterales bacterium
CCTGCGTCGTGTGCTCGACCTTCATCGCCGCGATCACCGCGTCGGTCCGCCACGGCAGCACCGACGGGTTCTCGACGCGCACGGCGCTGAGGCGCCGGCCGCAGGCGAGCAGCAGCTCGAGCGCCTCGGCCGGCGCGCCCAGCTCCAGCGCGAGCCGGCCGCGGCCGAGCATCACGAACGTGAAGGAGCCCATGTGGTCGAGCCCGTCCCGCTCGGCCGCGTCGAGCACCGCCGACGCCGCCGTCAGCTCGCCGCGCTCGATCCGGCAGAGGGCGGCGACGCCGTGCGCCAGCGGGCGCACGACCGGCAGCACCCGCTCGCGCCCGGGCTCCGCCTCGAGGTCGGCGAGCGCGCGGGCGACGTCGCCAGCGAGGTAGCGCCCGAACGCGCGGAACGCCGTCATCGTCGCCACGCCGACGGTCGAGCCGCGCTCATGCGCGTCCTCCAGCCCGGCGTTCGTGACCTCCTCGACGCGTTCGAGCGCGTCGCAGTAGATCAGCGTCGCGACCGCGCCGAGATAGGCGGAGTCGTCGCAGGTGACCTGCCGCAGCAGCCGGTCGCCGCCGAGCGCGTGCTCGATCGGCTCCAGCACCCGCTCGTGGGGCTCCTCGCCGACGAGCGCCTGCTCGAAGGCGCGGTGGGCGAGCAGCTCGCGCTGTGCCGGGGTCGCGATCTCGGAGGAGCCCGAGAGCAACGCGGCGAAGCGCGTCAGCGCCGCCTCGCGCGTGCGCAGGTCGAAGCGCGAGGCGCCCAGGTACCCCGCCATCAGCTGCTCCGCCAGCTGCGGGTCGGCGTCCCCGAGCGTCGCCAGCCCCTCGTCGAACGCCCGCGCGGCGGCCGCGTTCTGGCCGACCGTCGCAAGCGCCTGGCCGAGCTGCGCGAGCGCGGCGGCGCGCTCCCGCGGCCCGTCGATCAGCTCGACCGCCGCGTGCAGCCGGTCGAGCGCCGTCTCGTGCCCGGCGAGCGCCTCCGCGCGGCCGAGGTCGATCAGGACGGCGGCGCGCTCGGCCGCCGCCGGCTGCTCGTCGAGCGCCCGCAGCAGGTAGGCGGCGGCCTGCTCGGGCGCGCCCGCCTCGAGCGCGCGCAGCGCCGCGTCGTGCAGCACCGGGACGACCCACGCGACCTCGCTCGGGAGCGTCTGCAGCAGGTGGGGAGCGGCGCGCTCGACGCCGCCGGCGCGGTCGTCGCGCAGCAGGTCGGCGGCCTCCAGATGGAGCTGGGCGCGCTCCGCCGCCGGGATCGCGTGGTAGATCGCCTGGCGCACGATCGGCTGGACGAAGCGCGGCTCCGCCAGCGGCTGCAGGACGTCGGCGGCGGCGAGCGCGTCGGCGGCGGTGCGCGCGGTGCGGGCGTCGAGCCCGGCGAGGGCGGCCGTCCGCAGCAGCGGGGCGCTCATGCCGAGGACGGCGAGGGCGCGGGCGGGCGCGGTCGGGCCCGGCAGCCCGTCGAGCCGCTGTGCCAGCGTGCGCGCGATCGTCGCCGGGCCGAGCCGGGCGACCGCGTCGACGTGCTCTCTGGTCGGCGGGATCCCGTCGCCCTTCAGCTCGACCAGCAGCTCGTGCGCGAGGAACGGGTTGCCGCCGGTGCTGCGCGCGCAGGCGGCGCAGAACGCGTCGTCGGCCTCCGGCAGCTCGGCGCGCACGATCGCGGCGATCGCCGCGTCGCTCAGCGGGCCGAGGCGCAGGCGGCGGGTGAGGGCGTGGGTGCTGAGCGCGCCGAGCCCGTCGCCGGCGTCGGGACGGGCTGCGAGGAAGATCGCGATCGGCAGGTCCTCGATCCGCTGGGCGACGTAGAGCAGCATCCGCATCGACGCCGCGTCGACCGCGTGGGCGTCGTCGATCGCCAGCAGCAGCGGCTGGCGCCGCGCGATGTTGGCCGCCACCCAGTGGAGCCCGTGCAGCAGCGAGAAGGCCGCCTCCTCGGCGCCGGGCGCGGGCGGCAGCGCGCCGCCGGAGAGGATCGGCGCGGCGTGCGCGGCCGCGCCCGCGAGGATCCGCTCGCGCTCCTCCGGAGCGGCGCCGGCCAGGTGCGGCTCGAACAGCTGGAGGGCGACGCCGAAGGGGAAGGTGCGCTCCAGCTCGCCGCCGCGGGCGCGCAGCACGGTCATCCCGGCCTCCCGCGCCATCCGCGTGCCGGTGCCGAGGAGGTGCGTCTTGCCGAGCCCGTCGGCCGCCTCGACCACGACGATGCGCCCGGCGCCGGCGCACGCCGCCTGGAGCGCCGCGGTCAGCTCCGCCAGCTCGTCGTCGCGCTCGCTCGCCATGATTCCCCGGGTCGATTGCGCAAAAGACTAGGGTAGTGCGACTGGTGCCACAAGCGGGTTCCATCCGTACGTTTCGCTTGCAAGGCGACGGGACCGGGCGGGCCGGGGACGGCAACGCGTGGGGCCCACCTACCAGCGATCGACGGGACAGCGACCCGGCCGATCGCGGACACCGCGCGGGGGATTCCGGGCCGTCGCCTCTGCCACACCGTCGGCTTCGGTCGTTTTCCCCCTCGACAGCCGAGTCGGCTCGGGTCGGGGGCCCGCCACGAGCGGGCCCCCACCCGTATCTCCGCGCCCGCCCGGGTGGCCCGCGAACCGCTCTGCCAGACTCCCGCTCGGATGGATCTCGTCCCGACACCCGAGCAGCTGCTGACGGCGGCCGCGAACGTCTTCGACGCCGTCCTCGGCGGCGGCCTCGCCGACCTGCGACCCCAGCCGGCGGCGATCATCGACGAGGGTCCGCAGCGCACCGTCCGCCGCTTCCTGCCGCACGCGCACGGCGGCGCCGAGGCGGCCGGCCCGGCGGTCCTGCTCGTGCCGCCGCTCGCGGCGCCCGCGATCTGCTTCGACCTGCGGCGCGGCTGCAGCCTCGTCGAGCACCTGCTGGCGGGCGGCCACCCGACCTACGGGCTCGACTACGGCCCGATCTCGTTCGGCGACCGCAACCTCGGCATCGAGCACTGGGTCGACGAGGTGCTGCCGCGCGCGATCGCGGCGGTGGCGGCCGACAGCGGCGGCCCGGTCCAACTGGTCGGCTGGTCGCTCGGCGGGATCCTCGCGCTGCTGACGGTCGCGGCCGACGAGACCCTGCCGGTCAGCGCGGTCGCGCTCGTCGCGAGCCCGTTCGACGTCGGCCAGGTGCCGCTCGTGGCGCCGCTGCGGCCGCTCGCGAACCTCGCCGGCGGGACCGTCGGGACGGCGCTCTACCGGCTCCTCGGGGGCGCGCCGGCGCCGCTCGTCAAGCGCGTCTACCAGCTCGCCGGCGTCGACAAGTACCTGCTCAAGCCGCTCACGCTCGCTGCCAACCTCGACGACCGCGACTTCCTCGCGCAGATCGAGGCGGTCGACCGCTTCATGGCCGGGATGCTCGCCTACCCGGGCCGCACCTTCGGCCAGCTCTACCACCAGCTGCTGCGGCGCAACGACCTCGCGAGCGGCCGGATAACGCTGCAGGCGACGGGCGCCGCGCCCCGCACGATCGCGCTCGACGCGGTCACCGTGCCGGTCCTCTCGATCGCCGGCGAGGGCGACGGGATCGCCCCGCGCGCGTCGGTCCACCACGTCGCCCACCTGCTGTCGAACGCCGACGTTCGTCTCGCGACCGCGCCCGGCGGCCACCTCGGCGTGCTGACCGGTCGCCGCGCGCGCACGACCACCTGGCCGCTGCTCGACGACTTCCTCGCCGCCGCGGCCGGCCGCCGGCGGTTGCGCGCCGTCGCCTAACGGTCCGCGCTAGAGGCCGGGCGGGTGGCGGACGGCGAAGCCCGCCGTGCTGCGCCCCGAGCCCTGCCAGCGCGAGCCGTCGGCCAACAGGCCGCCGGTGTCGAACCGCAGGCCCGCGATGTACATGAACGTGTGGGTGCCGTTCGCGAAGATCGTGATCCATCTGCCCGGACCGGGATCGCCCCAGGTCGACAGCTCGGTCGAGTCCATCGGCGACGAGATCAGGCCGGCGGCGGCGAACGCGAACGAGAGCGACGCCGAGCAGTCGTAGGCGGTGTCGATGAAGGTCGCGTGACCGCCGCCGTAGCGGTACGGGAGTCTGGCGATCTGGTTGCCGGCGTTGATGATCGTCTGCACGATCGCGGGGGCGCCGAGCGGCGGGATCGCGAGGCCGTCGGAAGTGAGGGCGGCGTGGTTGCCGCTGGGGATCCCGCTTCTCGCCAGCTCGGCGCGGATCTCGGCGTCCGATCTCGGCCGCGGCAGCGAGACGTTCTCGGTGTGATCGACGTGCGCCGTCTCGGGCTGCCCCTCGGCGTTGACGGCGACGCCCGCGGAGGGGTCGACCGCGCGGGGATGGCGTCTCAGCTTGTCGACCGCCTGCTCGGCGGTCGTCGCCGTGGTGGCGGGCGCGGCGGCCGTCGTGGCCGTGCGCGGCGGCGTCGAGGCGCCGCTCGCGGCCGGCTCGCTGACGCCACAGCCGGCGAGCGCGATGGTGCCCGGGACGCAGGCCGCGAGGCCGACGAGGAGGGTGACGGTCCGCTTCGTCATCCCCCCGAGGATTGCATGCCGCCACCGTCGGCCGCGCAGCGTGCGCAGATTCTTCACGTCGGCTAACGTCGCGGCGGTGCACCGGCTGCCCCTCCCGACCGCCCTCGCGGCGCTCCTCGTGGCAGCGCTGCTGGCCGGCTGCGGCGCCGCTGCGCCGCACCGCGTCGAACCGTCCGACGGCGTGCTCGCGCCCGAGCTGCACGTCGTCAGATCGGTGGTCGACTGCGACCCCGGCAAGAACGCGTACTGCGGCAGCGACCTCGTCGTCGGCGGCCCCAGCTTCGTGATCTCCTCCGACGCGCTGAGAGCGATGCAGACGCGGGCGGTGAAGGCGGCCGACTGGAAGGGCGTCTCGGGTCAGGCGAGAACGCAGCTCGCGGCGACCTCGCCGAACGGCAAGGTCTACCTCTCCTACGCGACCGGGGCGGACGAGCTGGCATCCGTCAGAGCGGGGCTGCTGAAGCGGCCGCCGGCGATCCTGCACGCCCTGCGCGCGGCCGTCCACCGCCACCGGCCGGTCCTCTCGATCAGCCTCTCGCCCGGCCCCTGAGCGGAACGCTCGCGCGCGGGCGCGGTCACCGCGCCATTGATCTGGCCGTAAGGGTTCCCATCGAGGATGACGGCCGCAGTACCATCGGACGCGGTCGGTCGACGACGACGGCGTCCGTCGGCAACCCGGGCGAAGGGGCGCGCCCGTGACGGATCATCAACATTTTTAAAAGGAGAAGGGGACGCAGAATGGCGGACAGCACCGAGACTCGAAAGGATCGCCGCGCTTCGGCCCGCGCCGAGCGCCTCGAGCGCGAACGCGCCGAGGCGGCCAGAGCGCAGCAGCGCCGGCGCATCTGGCAGCTCGGCGGCGCCGTCCTGGTCGCCGTCGTGGTGGTCGTCGCGATCATCGTCGCGACGAGCGGAGGCGGCAGCGACAAGCCGAAGCTCCAGGCGGGCGAGAACGTCCCCGGCCAGAGAGACGCGGCCGCGCTGTTCGCCGGCGTCCCGCAGAGCGGGATCACGCTCGGGAGAGCGAACGCGCCGTACACGATGATCGAGTTCGCCGACCTCCAGTGCCCCTACTGCAAGGAGTACACGGACGACGCCGAGCCGGCCGTGATCGACCAGTTCGTCAGAACCGGCAGACTCAGAATCGA
>JAATFK010000288.1 GCA_015655225.1 Solirubrobacterales bacterium
CCGTTCCCGGGGCTGTCGGACAGGAAGTCGTCCAGGTCCCGGTGGAGCTCGTACGGGATCACGCTCGGTGCCGTCGTCGCCGTGCCGGGCGTCACGACCGTGGTCGTCGCCCCCAACGTCGTCAGCTCCGAGACCGCGGTCGGGTACGGCGCCGTGGTGCTCGAGATGACCGCGATGTGTCTGCCGCTCAACGCGCTCGTCGAGAGGCCCGCGGTGTAGTCCTTCGTCGGCGTCGACGCGGTCGCCGGATCGCTCGGATCAGGTCCGGCGATCGCGGTCAGCTCCTCTGCCACGTCGCTGACCGTCTGGCCGATCGGGCCGGGCGAGTCCTGCGACCGTGCGACCGGCAGCACGCCCTCGCGGCTGACGAGCCCGACCGTCGGCTTCAGCCCCACGTCGCCGGCGTTGCCGGCCGGCGCGATCAGCTGCGCGCTGTCGGTCGACGTCTCCAGGCCGATCGAGAGCGGTGCGAGCCCCGCCGAGACGGCGCTCGCGGAGCCGGCCGACGAGCCGCCCGCCGATCTGTTCGTGTCGGACGGCAGCAGTGCCTGCCCGCCGAGCGACGAGTAGCCCTGCGGCATGTTCGGATCGAACGCGCCGTTCAGTTCGGTCGTGTTCGTGTCACCGAGGATCACCGCGCCGGCTGCCTTCAGCTTGGCGACGAGCGTCGCGTCGGCCGACGGCAGGTTGTCCTCCAGCGCGATCGAGCCGGCGCTGGTCGCCAGCCCGGCCACGTCGACCGAATCGTCGACCAGCACCGGGATGCCCTCCAGCGGACCGTGGGACTGGCCCGCCGCCCGTGCCTTGTCGCTCGCGATCGCGTCGCTGATCGCGTGCTTGCTGATCGCCCGGATCGCCTGGATCGCGGGACCGTTGGCGTTGCTCAGCGCGATGCGCGAGAGCTCCGCCCGCACCAGCTGCTCGGACGTGAGCGTGCCGGCTCTCATCATCCCTTCGAGCGAGGTGGCCGAGGCCGTCTCGAGCGAGAACGGCAGCGTCGTCGTGGTCCCGCCGAGCAGGCTCAGGACCGACTGCGAGTCGGGGTTGCAGTGACCGCGCGAGGCGAACGGCTCGGCGGGCGTGGTGCGCGCGCAGCGGTAGGACGCCGGGTCGACGTCGGCCGCCGGCTGGCGCGCGTTCGTCGCCTGCTCCAGCACGTATGCGACGCCGAGGATGTTGCGCTCGTCGTACGCGCCGCCGTTGATGTCGACGGCGATGTTCTGACGCTTCGTCGTGCTGTAGCCCATCGGCAGCGCCAACTCCGGGTAGCCTGCCGACGCGCCCGACGGGACCGAGCCGATGACCGCGATCACCGGACCGCCACCGCCGCTCGGGTTGTTCATCATCGAGTCGATCGCGGCGTGGTACGCGGCCTTCCGGACCGGCAGGTTCGTCTGGTAGGCCTGCTGGTTCGCGCCGCCCGGCGTGTCGTCGACGAGCGACTCGCTGCGGTGTGCGGAGATGCCGTCCTTCTCGGCCTCCTGCGGGTTCGTGTCGTCGACCGCGATCTCCTCGAGCAGGCTGTGCACCGGCACGTCGAGGCCGAGGCGCTTGTAGTAGTCGTCGATCGTCGCGTGCGCCTCGTAGCCGCTCGGCAGCGAGGGGACGGTCCCGACCGTCGTCTGCGCGTCCGGCACCATGATCGCGCCGGCCGCCGTCAGTCTGTCGACGGCGGTCTGGACCGCCTGCTGGTTGGCCGACAGCGTGCAGTTGCCGACCGGGGTGCACGTGTTGCCGTTGTAGCCGATCCGCTTGCCCGCGACGAAGCTCGTCGTCAGGGCCGACATGTAGTTCGGCAGCTTCGTGAACGTCGCCGCCGGGATGTCCCCGTTCGTGAGGAAGTCGGGGCCCATCGTGTCGATGTACTCCTGGTTCGCCTCCGGATCGGAGCCGGGGACCTCGGCGATCGACTGCAGCGTCATCGCCGCGTCCGTCACCGTCCGCTCGATCGGTCCGGCGGTGTCCTGCGAGGCGTCGATCGGGGCGATCCCGTAGCCGGGGACGAGTCCCACGGTCGGCCGCAGTCCGACGTCGGCCTGCATCGTCGACGGGCTGATGATCGAGCCCGACGTCTCCGTGCCGATCGTCAGCGCCGCGAGCGACGCCGAGGCGGCCGCCGCCGAGCCCGACGAGGAGCCGCTCGGTCCCTCGGAGGTGTCGATCGCGCTCAGCACCTGGCCGGTCAGGTTGCTGAAGCCGGACGGCTGGCTGCCGAAGCTGTTGGCCCACTCCGACAGGCCGGCCTTGCCGAGGATGACGACGCCGTGCGCGCGCAGCTCCTTGGCGACGCCGGAGTCGGTCGGCGGGTACGAGTTGCGCAGCGCCCAGTCGCCGGCAGAGGTGTACATCGGCGTCGCGTCGATGATGTCCTTGAGGAGGATCGGGAGGCCCATCGCGGGGCCGAGGTCCTCGCCGTCGGCGCGCTCCTGGTCGGCCTTCGCGGCCTCCGCGAGCGCGTCTCTGTTGATCTGCGTGACGGCGTTGAGCCCGGGTCCCGCTCTATTCAGCGCGGCGATGCGCGCGAGATAGGCCTTCGTCAAGTCGACGGACGTGAGCTGGCCGTCCTGCATCATATGCTCGGCCTGAGCGCCCGAGAGCGAATCGAGGTCGAGGGTGGGAGCGTCGGCCTGTGCCGACGCGGCAACGCTCAGCATGCCGACCGCAACGAGTGCGGTGGCGACGAGTCGTCGTCGAGCGGACGATACGTTCACGTGATCCCCCAGGATCGTCGTCGTTGAGTGAGACGCGAGGCGGGGGACGCCGACTCCGGCGGCCACATCCCCCCTCCCGCGAGGACGATATGTGGCGACTTCTTCACCTACAACCGCCCGCCGGTCCCAACGCCATCCACTCAATTTGGACCGACGGTCGGGTGGGGTCCGCGAGGTTGTTTACGCACCTGGTGTGCGGGGTGTCACCACGCCTAGGGGCGTACGTACACGCTCGAGCGCCGCGTGAGGCCGGGAAGCCCGCCGAGCGAGAGGAGCCGGGCGAGGTCGCTCGCGCTCGTCGGCGTGAAGCCACCCTCGATCGACGCGCCATTCCGTCCCGTGATCCCGTCTGGCAGTGCGAGCGGGTCGATCGAGGCGATCGAGAGAAGCCGTCCGTCGAGCACGACGGCGAAGTGCTGCAGCGCGTACTCGGGACGCGTCCCGCCCGTCGGCCGGATCAGCGCCGCGCCCCGCTGCGCGAGCGTCCGCGTGAGGGCGTGGAAGCGCGCCTGGCCGGCGGGCGTGAGCCCGAACCGGACCTCGGAGACGCCGGATCCGGTGCGCGTCGCGCGCGGGTCGACGATCGCCGAGCCCGACAGCGCGACCGTGTCGCGCAGGACGTAGAAGCGCGCGGCCCGATCGCCCGGCCGCACCCGGTCGCCGCCCGTGAGGGACTGGACCACGACCGTCCCCTGCGGCACCCGCAGCAGCTCGCTCCCGGCCGGCGCCGCGGTGGCGCCGAGCGCTCGCGTCGCCGCGGCGGCGGTCGCGACGGGGCCGGCCAGCAGACGGTGGTGACGGTCGAAGAGGTAGTAGGCCGGGCCGCTCCGCGTGCCGGCGGCGCGCGGCGGCTGATCGGCGGCGCGACGCACGGCGCGGTAGGCGCTCAGCCCCTCCGAGGCGACGCCGCCGTCCTGGCTGATCGCGGTCGCGTCCCGCACGTCGGCGGGGCTGCTCGACCGCAGCTCCTCCACGACCGGCCGCCCGTCGGCGCCGATCACGTTCGCCTCCCAGTCGAAGAAGGCCAGCGGGGCGCCGCTCAGCGCGGCGCCGGCCTCGGCCGCGTCGGCCGGTGTCGCGCCCGGCAGGTCGACCGTCAGCCGGCTCGCGCTCGCGCTCACGAGCGAGCGGCCGAGCCCGGCGAGCTCGAGCCGGGCCTGTGCCAGCGCTGCCGCCCCGGGAACGTCGAGCGACGCGCCGCTGTCGTAGGAGAACAGGAGGCGCTCGCCGCCGCCGGGGCCGAGCGGGGCGCGCTGGTCGCCGTCGACCGCGAGCCGCAGGGAGTGGACGCCCCCGTGCGCGTCGCGGACCGTGACGCGCAGCGTCCGCGACCCGGCCGGGAGGACGACGGCGGCGGCGAACGGGCGCGCACGCAGCGCGGCGCCGCCGCTCGCCGGGAGCGCGAGCGTGCGGGTAGGCACGGGGGTGGCCCGGGCGGGCGCCCCCGCCGGCTGGACCGAGATCGCCGTCGCGTCGGCGTCCACGAGGCCGCTCACGAACGCCCGGCCGGGTCCCGCCCCGGTCGCGTCGAGCGCCGCGGCCGCCTGGTCGTGCAGCTCGGTCGCCGCCAGCGACGCGCTCTCGCACGTGACGCCCGCGGTGCCCCCGCGCGGCGCGCGAGTCACGCACAGGCTCGCGCGGGCGGTCGGGTAGACGGCGAAGGTCCAGGCGCGGTCGAGGCCGCGGCTGACCGTCAGCTCGGCGCCGTCGCGACCGGCGCCGCCCCCGCCGCTCCCGCTCCCACCGCCGAGCAGCGCGACGCCGGCGAGGACCAGCGCCGCGACCGCTGCTAGCGCGACGCCCGCGCCGGTCGCCCGCGCGCGCCGCCGGCGCCGCGCCAGGCGACGCTCGGCGGCGGCGATCAGCTGGCGGCCGACCTTGGCGAGCGGATCGGACTGCTGCACGGGCGTCGACATGCGCTTCACTGCTCCTGGGTTCGGGTCATGCGGGCGCCGAGC
>JAATFK010000320.1 GCA_015655225.1 Solirubrobacterales bacterium
CGTCGCGAACGCGAGCACGTCGCGGACGGAGACCTTGAGCCGGTCCATCTCGCTGGCGTCGCCGCCGGCCGCCTCGATCGCGGCGTTGTCGAGGCCGCGCTGGGTCGTCAGCGCCGAGCGCATCGCGCCGAACATGTGGCCGGCGGTCGCGGTGCAGACGTCGATCGAGATCGACGGGCGGATGCCGACGTCGAGCAGGCGGCCGGTGGCCGGCCAGCCGTGGCCCATCTGCATCTCGATGTCCGGGGCGACGGAGGCGGTGCCACCGGAGTCGGCGATCATCCGCAGCTCGTCGTCGGCGAGCGTGCAGCAGTGGACGTAGGTGACGTCGGAGGTGAGGAAGCCGCGCTCCCGCATCCACGCGATCGGCCGCGTCTTGCCCCAGGCGCCGTCGCCGACGTGGACCGTGATGCGCGTGCCGAGCTCGCGGGCGAGCGCCCAGTCGGCCTCGCTCGTCGCGCCGGGCGCGAACTGCGGGCCGCGCAGCGCCATCGCCATCGTCACGAGCTGGTCGTCGGAGTTGAAGTACTGCTCGCGGATCCGTCTCGCGTCGTGCGTGTGCGGGACGTCGCTGGGGACGCCGCTCCACTCGGGCGCGCCGCCGCCGTGGGCGAAGACGACGCGCGAGCCGGACTCGAAGAGGGCCGCGACGGCGCCGTCGGCGTGGGCCGGCGGGTTGAGGTTGTGGGACCAGTCGAGCAGCGTCGTGATGCCCGAGTCGAGCGCCTCGAGCGTCCCGAGCAGGTTGCCGATGTAGGTGTCCTCGGGGCGGTAGTGGCCCGAGAGGCCGGCGTGGAGGCCGCTGAAGTAGTGCGCGAGCGTCCAGTCGGACGCGATGTTGCGCCACGGCGCCTGCCAGGTGTGCCGATGCGTGTCGACGAAGCCGGGCATCACGATCGTGTCGGTCGCGTCGATCAGCTCGGCGTCGGCCGTGTCGACGTCGAGGCTCGCTGCGACGGCGGCGATCTTGCCGTCCTCCACGAGGACGTCGCCGATCGGCAGTTCGCCGACCGCGGGGTCCATCGACAGGATGGTCCCCCCGCGGATGAGGATGCGGTCACTGGGCACGGGGTCTCTCCCTCTCAACTCGTCAGCTCTCCGGGTTTGAGCTGATGGCAAGCTAGCGAGGCGAGGCCCAGCCGTCAAGTGTCGCTGAACAATCCTCACCGAACTGTGAAGCAGCGCACATGCCGACTACACAGCAGCCGCCCGCGTCCGTATGCTGCGCAGCGTGGCCCGGAGCGAGAGCAGCGGCGCTGAGGACAGCGCCAACACGTTTGGTGGGCGGTTGCGCGCGGAGCGCGAGCGCCAGGGCATCGGCGTGCGCGAGCTGAGCCGGCGGCTGGAGGTCTCGGCGAGCATGATCAGCCAGATCGAACGCGGCCGCGTGATGCCGTCGGTCAACACGCTCTACTCGATCACGACCGCGCTGGGGATCTCGCTCGACGACCTCTTCGGGGCGAGCGGCGACGCGGGCGGCGCTGACGTCGAGGTCGCGGAGGCGCTGCTGCGCGCCGCGTCGGGCAGCGGCGGCGTGGGCGCGGGGGCGGGCAGCGGGGCCGCCGGCGGCGTCGCGGTCGCCCCGCGCGGCGGCGGGCCGGTGCAGCGGCGGGACTCGCGCCAGACGCTCGCGCTCGGCTCGGGGGTGCGCTGGGAGCTGCTGACCTCCGAGCCCCACTCCGACGTCGACTTCCTGCGCACGATCTACGAGCCCGGCAGCGAGTCGGCGCCGGCCGACGCGCTGATGCGCCACAGCGGGCACGAGTACGGGACCGTCCTGGAGGGCCGCCTGCACGTGACCGTCGGCTTCGAGACGTTCGAGCTGGAGCCCGGCGACTCGGTCTCCTTCGACTCCTCGACGCCCCACCGGCTCTTCAACACGGGCACGCAGACGGCGGTCGCGATCTGGGTCGTGGTCGGCCGTCGCGGCGACCCGCGCTCACGTGAGCTGCCCTAGGGCCGGCTCGCCAGCAGCGCGCTCAGCACGCTGCTGAGGTCGCGCTCGCCGTAGCCCTCGCGAGCCGCCCGATCGAGTGCGCCGGCGGCGGCGTCGCCGACCGCCAGCTCGACCCCCAGCTCCTCCCCGACCGCACGCGCGAGCGCGACGTCCTTGCGCATCAGGTCGACCGAGAACGCCACTGGCGCCTCCTCCGGCCGCTCGAACGCCTCGCGCTTGTAGTGCACGTATGGGGAGCCGAGCACGCCTGCCGCCAACACCTCGTAGGCCGCGCGGCGCTCGATCCCGGAGCCCTCGGCGAGCGCCAGCGTCTCCGCGATCGCCTGGTTCGTGACCGCCAGCGCAAGGTTGAGCGCGAGCTTCATCGCGGCACCGGCGCCCTGGGCGCCGAGGTGCAGCTGCTCGCGCGTCATCGCTGCCAGGACGGGGCGCGCGCGCTCGAGCACGGTCGCCGTCCCGCCGACCATCGTGACGATCGTCCCCTCCCGCGCAAGCGCGACGGAGCCCGAGACGGGCGCGTCGAGGAACGCCGCGCCGACCGCCTCGCAGCGCGCCGCGACGGCGCGCGCGGCCGCCGGGCCGATCGTGCTCATGTCGACCAGCACGGCGCCCGGCGCGAGGCCCGCGAGCGCACCCTCAGGGCCGTCCAGCAGAGCGTTCAGCGCCGCGCCGTCGGCGACCATCGTGACGACGACCTGCGCGTCGGCGACGGCCGCGGCGGGCGTCGGCGCGGCACGCGCGCCGGGGATCGCCTCGGCCTTCTGTGAAGTGCGGTTCCACACCACCGTCGGGAAGGCGGCCGCGAGCCGCGTGGCCATCGGCGTCCCCATCGTGCCGAGGCCGAGGAACGCGCAGCGCTCGATCATGCGGTGACGAGGCGGCCGCGCACGTTCGCGACGATCGCGTCGGTGCCGGGCAGGAAGGCGTCCTCCAGGGGCGGGCTGTAGGGGATCGGGTGGTCGACGGTCGTGAGGCGCCAGACGTCGTCCAGCTCGCCCAGCGCGTCTTCGGTCACGCGCGCGAGCAGCTCGCCGGCCCAGCCGCCGGTCAGGGGGCCCTCCTCGACGGCCAACAGGCGGTTCGTCTTGCGCACGGAGGCGAGCACGGTCGGGAGGTCGAGCGGGCGCAGCGTGCGCAGGTCGATCACCTCCAGCTCGATCCCGTCGGCGGCCAGCTGGTCGGCGGCGGCGAGCGCGTCGTGGACGCCTCTCATCGCCGTCACGACGGTCAGGTCGCCACCCTCGCGCACGACGCGCGCCTGCCCGAGCGCGGCCGCCTCGCTGGGGCCGTCCGGTGCGGGCTCCTTGATCGAGTAGAGCCGCTTGTGCTCGAAGAAGAGGACCGGGTTCTCGTCGCGGATCGCGCCCTTCAGGAGCGCCTTCGCGTCGTTCGGCGTGCTCGGCGCGACGATTCTGAGGCCCGGGACGCCCTGGAACCACGGCACCGGCGACTGCGAGTGGATCGCGCCGAAGCGCCCGCCGGCGCCGACCGCCGAGCGCACCACGAGCGGCACCGATGCCTGCTCGTTCGAGAGATACCAATACTTCGCGGCCTGGTTGACGAGACCGTCCATCGCGAGCGGCAGGAAGTCGCCGAACATGATCTCGATCACCGGCCGCAGGCCGCTGACGGCGGCGCCGAACGCGGCGCCGGTGATCGCCAGCTCGGAGATCGGCGTGTCGAAGACGCGCTGCTCCCCGTGGGTGTCGTAGAGCCCCGGCGTGACGGCGAAGACGCCGCCGGGCTTGGCGACGTCCTCGCCGAAGAAGACGACGCGCTCGTCGCGCGCCAGCTCCTCGTCGAGGGCGTCGCGGATCGCGCGACGGAATTCGAGGTCAGCCACGGTGCGAGCCTTTCATTACGAGTGAAGGGGTCATCCGAGCAGCAGCAGCTCGGGCTGCTCGAGCAGGGCGCGGACGCGGCCGAGGAAGGCCGCGCCGTCGGCGCCGTAGAGGATCCGGTGGTCGCAGGTGAGCGCGACGTTCATCGTCTGCGCGACCGCGAGCGC
>JAATFK010000241.1 GCA_015655225.1 Solirubrobacterales bacterium
AACGTCAACTGGATGCGCGCCCGCGAGTCGCAGCTGATGTCCGAGCACTTCGGCGACGACCTCGCGAGAGTGATGCCGGTCGTGCGCGAGGGCGGCTCGGACTCGGCGACGTTCGACAACGTCCTCGAGCTGCTGGTGCTCGACGGCCGGCCGATCACCCACGCGGTGATGATGATGGTGCCCGAGGCCTACCGCGATCGCACCGACCTGGCGCCCGCCGTGCGCGGCTTCTACGACTACCACTCGTGCGTGATGGAGCCGTGGGACGGCCCCGCCGTGATCTGCTTCACCGACGGCACGCAGGTCGGCGCGACGCTCGACCGCAACGGGCTGCGCCCCGGCCGCTGGGTGCAGACGAGCGACGGCTACGTGATCCTCGCCTCCGAGGCGGGCGTGATCCCGACCCCGGCCGAGGAGATCGTCCGCAAGGGCCGCCTCCAGCCGGGCAAGATCTTCCTCGTCGACCTGGAGCAGGGCCGCATCGTCGAGGACGAGGAGGTCAAGGCGAAGGTCTCCTCCCAGCGCCCGTACGGCGAGTGGTACGCGGAGCGGATGGTCAACATCAGCGACCTGCCGGAGCGCGCCCCGCGCGCCCCGCGCGTCGAGCCGCTGATCTCCAAGCAGCTCGCGTTCGGCTACTCGCAGGAGGACCTGCGGATGACGATCGCGCCGATGGCGGCGAACGGCGAGGAGCCGACCGCCTCGATGGGCAACGACGCCGCGCTGGCCGTCCTCTCCGACCGTCAGCCGCCGCTGTTCGCGTACTTCAAGCAGCTCTTCGCGCAGGTCACGAACCCGCCGATCGACCCGATCCGCGAGAGAGTCGTGATGAGCCTCCTGACGAGCGTCGGCGGCGAGGTCAACCTGCTCGACGAGTCGCCGCAGCACGCCCACCAACTGGTGATGCAGCAGCCGATCCTCCGCAACCACGAGCTGGAGAAGCTGCGCCAGGTCTCCCACGACCTCTTCCATGCCGCCACGATCGACCTCACCTGGCCGGTCGAGCAGGGCCCCGACGGGATGGAGCTGCGGCTCGCGATGATCTGCGAGGAGGCGTCGCAGTGGGTCGAGCGCGGCGCGAACATCCTGATCCTGTCGGACCGCAACCTCGGCGCCGAGCGCGTCGCGATCCCGTCGCTGCTGGCGGTCTCCGCGCTGCACCACCACCTCGTGCGCGCCGGCACGCGGCTGCGCTGCGGGCTCGTGATCGAGACCGGCGAGCCGCGCGAGATCCACCACATGGCGACGCTGATCGGCTACGGCGCCGCGGCGATCAACCCGTACCTGATGTTCGAGTCGCTCGACGAGCTGGCCGACCACGGCCGCCTGCCGGTCGACCTCGACCGCGAGACGGCCGAGCAGCGGATCGTCAGAGCGATCGGCAGAGGCCTGCTGAGAACGATCTCGAAGATGGGGATCTCGACGATCCAGTCGTACTGCGGCGCGCAGATCTTCGAGGCCGTCGGCTTGGAGCCGGCGCTGATCGACCGCTACTTCACCGGCACCGCGTCGCGGATCGGCGGGATCGGCATCGAGGTGCTCGCGAAGGAGGCGCTCGAGCGCCACTTCCGCGCCTACCCCGGCACCGGTCGCGAGACGCTGCCGGTCGGCGGCGTGCTCCAGTGGCGCCGCGACGGCGAGCGTCACATCTGGAACCCGGACACCGTCTCGCTGCTGCAGCAGGCGGTCCGCTCCGAGAACGGCACCGCCGGCCAGACCTACGAGGAGTTCTCGCGCGCGGTCAACGACGAGTCGGCCGCGAGAGCGTCGCTGCGCGGGCTGCTGAGACTGCGCACGCTCGACGAGCCGATCCCGCTCGACGAGGTCGAGCCGGCGGAGGAGATCGTCAAGCGCTTCTCGACCGGCGCGATGAGCATGGGCTCGATCTCGCCCGAGTCGCACGAGGCGTTGGCGGTCGCGATGAACCGCATCGGCGGGCGCTCGAACACGGGCGAGGGCGGGGAGGACGCGCGCCGCTTCGAGCGCGACGCGAACGGCAACCTGCGCCGCTCCTCGATCAAGCAGGTGGCGTCCGGCCGCTTCGGCGTCACGACCCACTACCTCGTCAACGCCGACCAGCTCCAGATCAAGATGGCGCAGGGCGCGAAGCCCGGCGAGGGCGGCCAGCTGCCCGGCCAC
>JAATFK010000235.1 GCA_015655225.1 Solirubrobacterales bacterium
GTCTGGAACGATCTGCCCCAGCCGGGGCTCGTCGCGTTGCCGAGCAGCAGGTCGCGGACGCCCTGCGGGTTGGCGGTCAGCGCCTGGTTGAGCGCGTCGGTGTCGATCGTGAGGTCGCCGTCGAGCGAGCTCTGCGACGACGTGCTCGAGGCGGCACCGGTCGAGACGCCGAGGTCGGCGAGGCTGTTCATGCCCTCCGGCAGCCCCGCGATCGGCGTGTAGACCGCCTCGCGCAGGGAGTTGAGCATGCTCGTCAGGTCGGCGTCGCCGAACAGGACGCCCTGCTCCTGGTCGGAGGTCGTCGTCGCGTTCGGGACCGATCTCTGGTTCAGCTGCGTGTTGATCGCGTCGACGGCCGCGTTGTAGTCGGTGACGAACGTCTGCAGCGCGGCCGTGATCGCCTTCGGATCGGCGCCGGGCGCGCTGACCGAGACGGTGACCGGGCCGGTCGTCGTCGTGATTCCGGCGAGCGTCAGGCTGACGCCTGGGATCCCGCTGGTGACCGTGTTCGTTCTCGACGTGCCGGGGACGCCATCGATCGTGAACTGGGCGTCTCTGCCCTCACGCGCTCTGGCCGTCTGCTCGGTGACGCCGACGCTGGCCGGATCGACCTGGATGAAGGTCGCGTTGTCGCCCGTCTGCCGGCTCGAGAAGACGAGCGTGCCGGCGTCGGTGGCGGCCGCGTAGACGGTCGCGTTCGAGTCGGAGTTGATCGAGTCGGCGACGTCCTGCGCCGACTCGCCGGCGGTCACGGCCGTGTCGTGTCCGTCGATCGTGATTCTGCCGTCGGCCGCCGGCGGGTTGTACGTGAAGGTCCGCTGGGCCGAGTTCGCCAGCTGCGTGACGTTCACCTCGTAGCTGCCGACGCCGGCGCCGCTCGTGGTCGAGGCGGTGACCTTCGTCGAGTCGCTCGAGGTGACCCCTTGCGTCTGCTGGAAGAGGGTGTCGGAGTGGAGTGCCGCGACGTCGTCGGACACTCTCTGCATCTGCGTCTGGAAGCCCTGCAGCAGGGTCTGCTTGTACTGCTCGACCGTCTGCTGATTTCTCAGCGTGTTCAGCGGGATCGACTCCGCCGCCATCATCTGGGCGATGATCGTGTTCGTGTCGAGGCCCGTTGCCAGCCCGCCGATGTTGATCAGCGGTGAGGTCAGCGAGCTGGTCGATGAGGTGGACATGGCTTAGCGGGTGCTCCCTCTGGTGGCGACGTCGAGCACGTCGCTCGGCGTGAGGATGTTCAAGGTCTGGCCTTCGTCGTTGCGCAGCTCGATCGCGACGCCGCCGTCGGCGAGCAGCTCGAAGACGATCTGGCGCCCCTCCGCGGACAGCGCGGCGCCGTGCGCGGCCGCGACCGCGACCGCGTCCAGCACCTCCCGCGGCGGCACCGTCGGGATCTCGTCGCCGCCGCGCCGCGCGATCGAGGCCGCGTCGAAGCTCATCTCGTCTCCGGGGTCGTTGTTCGGGTCGATCGGCATGCGCTCGCGCGACTTGAGGCCGTCGGGACAGCCGGGCCGGCGCCGGGGCTCACGCCGCGATCGGAGCGAGTCGTTCGAGCAGCCGCGTCGCATGCGGATCTCCCGGGTCGAGCGCGTGGGCCTCGCGCGCGAAGGTCAGGGCGTCGTCGGGCATCCCCTGCGCGGCCGCGACGGAGGCGAGCCCGACGAGGGCGCGCACGTCGGGAGCGGCGTCGCCGCACGCGGCGATCCACTCCTCCGCCGCGGAGGCGAGGAAGCCCCGCCGCAGATACATCCCGGCCAGCAGCTCGCGCCGCTCGCGCGGGGCGACCGGCGCGCGCCGCAGCAGCTCGACGAGCGTCGCGAAGGCGTCGACCTCGCGGACGCGCAGCAGCGCCTCCAGCATCACCGCGAGCAGCGGGACGGCCTCGCGCGCGACCGTCGCGCCGGCCGCGTCGCCGCCGGCGGCCAGCTCGGCCCAGGCCGCGAACAGCTCCCGCTCGGCCTGCGGCAGGCCGCTCGCGGCGCCGCGCGCGAGCTGCGCCGCGACGTGGTCGAGGTCGCCCGCGAGCAGTGCGCCGAACAGCTCGCTGCGGCGGGCCGCGGCGGCGTGCGGCGCGTCGCCCGCGACGTCGCCGGCGACCGCGACCGCCTCGTCCCAGCGCGACTGCGCCAGCAGCGACTCGGCGAGCGCGACGAGCGCCATCCCGCTGTCGGGCTGGCGCTCCAGCAGCGCGCGGTACTGCTCCTCGGCCGCCTCCGTCGCGCCCCGCTCGTAGAGCGCGGTGGCGAGCATGAAGCGGACCGTCGGCGTTAGCTCCGGGACGCGCGCCTGCACCCGCGCGACGACCTCGTCGGCGGGCGCGCCGTCGAGCAGCAGCGCGGTCGCGAACGGCAGCACGAGCCCGAAGAAGCCGGGGTGCTCGGCGATCGTCCGGTCCAGCAGCGCGACCGCCTCGCCGCTGTTGCCCTGCTCGAGCCGCAGCTCGGCGATCGCGAGCGCCGGCAGGAAGCTGCCGGCGCCGATCGTCGCGGTGTAGCGGCTCGGCGCGTCCCCCATCGCGATGCACAGCTCGTAGTGGGCGAGCGCGTCCTCGGTGCGGCCGAGCGCCTGCGCGGCGGCGGCCTGCTCGTAGACGAGGTCGGTCAGGCCCGGGAAGCGGTCGAGGGCGTCCTGCGCCCGCTCGATCGCCTCCTCCTGGCGGCCGCAGATCCGCAGCGCCTTCACGAGCCGCGTCGCGAGCGCGGGCGTGAAGCCGCGCCCGGCGCTGCCGGCGTCGCGCTCGATCAGCTCCCAGGCGCGCTCGAACTCGCGCAGCGCGGCGGGCGCGTCGCCGATCGCGCTGTACTCGGAGCCGAGGTTGAAGTGGAGGAACGGCAGGTCGACGTTGCCCTCGTCGCGCTGGCGCAGCAGCAGCTCGATGTTGCGGCGCGACTTCTCCTTCGCGTCGCGCACGGCGCCGAGGTAGCCGAAGTGCTCGACCCGCACCGCGCTCGACTCGAACCGCTCCGGCAGGTTGGTCGGCAGCGTCTCGGCGATCTGCTCGTGCAGGCGGCCGCTGAAGCGGTACTCGGGGCGGCTGCGGAAGAGCCGCAGCGCCGTGTGGGTCGCGGCGACGCCGTCCCCCAGCTCGCCGGTGTAGCTCGTCTCGACCAGGTAGAAGGCCTCGCGCCAGGTTCTGCCGCTCAGCGCGCGCAGCCGCTCCACGTCGTCGGCGACGAGCACCTCGTCGGCGTCGAGGTAGAGCAGCCAGTCGCCGGTCGCGGCGTCGAAGGAGGCGTTGCGGGCGTCCGCGAACGAGCCGGTCCAGGGTCGCTCGATCACGCGCGCGCCGAACGACTCGGCGATCTCGATCGTGCGGTCGCTCGAACCGGTGTCGACGACCACCAGCTCGTCGACCGCGGGCGCGACGGCGGCGAGGCAGCGCGGCAGCATCTCCTCCTCGTCCTTGACGATCATGCAGAGGCTGATCGTCAAGCCGGTCGCCGGCTGCGCGCGCGCGGCCGCTCTCGCGGCGCGCTTCGCGAGCGGCCCGAGCGCGGCGCTCACGCCGCGCGGGAGCGTCGCGCGCGCGGCCGGGCCAAGCGAGCGCCGCTGGGTCAGCTCGGCGAGGTTGCGCGCGACGTTCGGCAGCTCGGGGTCGAGCCGCTGGGCGGCGGCGAACAGCGCGCTGGCGGCGTCGAGCGCCCACAGCTCGTAGAAGAGGACGCCGGCGTAGTTGAGCAGCAGCGGCTCGCGGGGCTCCTCCTCCAGCAGGCCGACGAGCTCGGTCGCGGCGGTCAGGTAGATCGCCGGCACGCGCGCCTGCTCGACCTCGCGGGCGACCTGCATCGCCGCCTGCACGAGCGCGAGGCGCGCGCGGTAGCGGTCGTGCACGTCGGCGATCTCCGAGGCCTGCGCGAACAGCTCGCGGTAGCCGGCGAGGTCGCCCCGATCGAGGCAGGCTGCCGCCCCCGCGGCCGGGTCGACGGAGGGAAGCGATGCGGCGGTCGTGGGTGAGCCGGTGAGGCGAAGCGCCATGTCAGGTACCTCGGACGGGGGCGGACACCCGGAGTCATCGACCGCGATCCCGAACTCCTGAGCGACCCTGCTCGACTCGCTCGACTACGCCCGGCCGCACTACGCCGCGACTTGAATTCTGAAACGCGGGTTATGTCGCCATGGCGCTGAATCTGGACGGATGTTCCCCCCTGAGGTACCGCAAACGGGCGATCGAGGTCTCGTCTTGGCGCGCCGATACCCACCGCGCACCCCTTGACGGCCCCTCGATCCCCTCACTAGGAAGGCACCGGAGCATGAAGCTCGAGACGAAGCGCCCAGGTCGGATGTCCGCCGACGACGCGCTCGCGCTGTGGAGCGACTACAGAGCGAGCGGCGATCGCCATCTGCGCGACCGCCTGATCCTCACCTTCTCGCCGATGGTGAAGTACATCGTCTACAAGAAGATCCGCGAGATCCCGGCCCGCTGCGAGGTCGAGGACTTCATCTCCTGTGGGCTCGAGGCCCTGATCCACTCGATCGAGCGCTACGACCCGGCGAAGGGCGCGACGCTCGAGCAGTTCGCGTGGACGCGGATCCATGGCGCGGTGCTCGACGAGCTGCGCCGCCAGGACTGGGCGCCGCGTTCGCTGCGCCGCTGGGAGCGCGACATCAACCAGGCGCGCGAGCACTTCGTCGGCGTCCACGGCCGGCGGCCCTCCCGCGAGGAGCTGGCAGACGCGATCGGCACGACCCCGGCCGAGCTGCGCACCCGCGAGGACGAGATCGTCGCCTCCGACGTGACCTCGCTCAACACGCTCGTGCTGAGCGACGACGAGACCGCGATCGAGCGGATCGACACGCTCGTCAGCACCGACCGCTTCGCCGACCCGGTCGAGCACACGACCCGCGACGAGGCCAAGTGGCGCTTCCGCGCCGCGTTCGAGCGGCTCCCCCGCCGCGAGCGCGAGGTCGCCGTGCTGCTGTACGTCAGAAACCTCACGCTGCGTGAGATCGGCGGCATCCTCGGCGTCTCCGAGAGCCGCGTCTGCCAGATCCACGGGCAGCTGAAGAAGACGCTGAAGGCCTCCCTGGCGGAGGACGCCGGCCTGTTCAGCGACGTCGCCTAGCGCGACGTCGCCGGACCCCGGCCCCGGCGGCCGGGGGACTCAAGTTCCGCCCCCGCCGACCGACCACCGGGGCATGGAACGTGGCCTCTACATCGCGGCCTCCGGCATGATCGCCGAGCAGATGCGCCAGGACCAGCTCGCCAACGAGCTCGCGAACGCATCGACGCCCGGCTACAAGCCCGACCGCATCGCCCAGCGCAGCTTCCCCGACCTGCTCCTCTCCAACAGCGCGACCGGCCAGGTGGTCGGGCCGCTCGGGACCGGCTCCTACGCCGCCAGAGAGGTGACCGACCTCGACCCGCAGCCGCTGCGGGACACCGGCGAGCCGCTCGACCTCGCGATCGCCGGCACCGGCTTCTTCGGCGTCCAGACCGCCCAAGGGCTCCGCTACACCCGTGACGGCCAGTTCACCGAGTCGGCCGCCGGCACCCTGACCGACGCGCTCGGCAACCAGGTGCTCGGCCAGAACGGCCAGCCGGTGCGCGTCACGAACGGCAGAGTCGCCGCCGCCGACGTCGGCGTCTTCAACGTCACCGGCGCCAGAAAGCAGGGCGACGACCTCTTCACCGGCGCCGCCGCCGGCCGCGCCACCGGCACCGTCCGGACCGGCGCGCTGGAGGGCTCCGGCGTCGACCCGACGAAGACGATGGTCGACATGATGGCCTCCTTCCGCGCCTACGAGGCGGGGCAGAGAAGCATCCAGTCGATAGACTCGACGCTGCAGAGAACGGCCAACGAGGTCGGCTCGCTCACGGGCAACTGACGATGCCTCAAGTCTCACCGACGGACGCCGATCACCCGGCACGAAGAGTGGAGCGCACCGGCCGGACCGCACCTCGCGGAAGCCGCGCTCCCTACACGGTCAACCGCTAGAGGGAAACGGATGCTCGAAGGCCTCTATTCCGCGGCCGCCGGCATGGCGGCGCAGCAGCAGCGACTCGACGGGATCTCGAACGACCTCGCGAACGTCTCGACGACGGGCTACAAGTCGGAGCGCATCGGCTTCCGGGACCTGCTCTACAACTCGCCCGGCGACGCCGCCGGCGCGGGCGTCGGCCTCGGTGCCGGCTCCGCCGCCGA
>JAATFK010000679.1 GCA_015655225.1 Solirubrobacterales bacterium
AACTGAGCTAACCGCCCGCATCGGCCCTCGATCCTAACCAGGCGGCGAGGTCCGTGAGGCGACACCTGCGCTCAGCAAAGCGCCCCGCTGCGTCGATGCATCCTGTGCAATTCCTCCTGCGACAGTTTTCCGGGGGTACGACGGGGACGCGACCGTCTCCAAGGAAGGGACCCCCATGTACGGATCAGGACGCATCCGCCGTCTCACGCTGCCCGCCGTCGTGCTGGCAGCCGCACTCGCCGCCCTCGCCGCGGTGCTGCTCACGTTCGTGAGCGCCACCCCCGCGCGGGCGACCACCACCGCCAACCCCCTCGGCACCCGCACCGCCACCGCCGCCAACCCCCTGCTCGGCGCCCGCTGGTTCGTCGACCAGCAGTGGGGCCTCGCGAACCGCCAGGTCCGCGCCTGGAGTCATTCCCATCCCAGCTGGGCGAAGGCGCTGAAGAAGATCGCCGACCAGCCCGAGGCCCATCGCGTCGGCGCCTTCACGCCGAACATCGAGGGGTCGATCCACGACTACGTCGAGCGCGCCGCCAAGCAGGCTCCCGGCACTGTCCCGATCATCGTGATCTACCGCCTCAAGCACGTCTCCTGCGGCGGCTACGGCGACTCCGCCGGCGACGCCTCCAGCTACCGCGCCTGGATCGACGACTTCGCCAAGGGACTCGGCAGCCACCGCGCCGTCGTCTTCCTCGAGCCCGACGGCATCATCACCGCCCCCTGCCTCAGCCACCACGGCCTCGCGACCCGCCTCGGCGAGCTGAAGTACGCGGTCGGGAAGCTCGCGGCGCTCCCCAACGCCCCCACCTACGTCGACGCCGGCGCCGCCGACGCCCTCCCCTACGCCCGCACCGCGAACCTCCTGAACCGCATCGGCGTCAAGCGGATCCAGGGCTTCTTCCTCAACTCGACCCACTACGACTGGACCGGCAACGAGGTCGCCTACGGCGTCAAGGTCTCGAAGCTCGTCGGCGGCAAGCACTTCGTCGTCAGCACGGCCGTCAACGGCAAGGGCCCGCTGCTCCCGGCCAGCAGAGTCAAGAGCGGCAACGAGATCCTCTGCAACCCACCCGGCCGCGGCCTCGGCCAGCGCCCGACGACCACCACCTCGAACCCGCTCGCCGACGCCTACATGTGGATCGGCGACCCCGGCCGCTCCTCCGGCCCCTGCCATCCGGGCGATCCGTCGAACGGCAGCTGGTGGCCCTCCTACGCCCTCGGGCTGGCGGAGCGTGCCTCCTTCTGACCTCGCCCTGCGCGACGCGCCGCCGCCCCGTAGGATCAGGGTCGTGCGGCGCGTGATCCGGTCATGGCTGATTGACATGGACGGCGTGCTCGTGCACGAGGAGAGCGCGGTGCCCGGCGCGGACCGCTTCCTCGCCACGCTGCGCGAGCACGGGATCCCGTTCCTGGTCCTCACGAACAACTCGATCTACACGCGGCGGGACCTCTCGGCGCGCCTGAAGGCGAGCGGCCTCGAAGTCCCGGAGGAGTCGATCTGGACCTCCGCGAACGCGACCGCCCGCTTCCTGGAGGACCAGCGCCCCGGCGGCTCCGCCTTCGTGATCGGCGAGGCCGGCCTCACGACCGCCCTGCACCAGAACGGCTACACGCTGACGGAGCGCAACCCCGACTACGTCGTCCTCGGCGAGACCCGCACCTACAGCTTCGAGCGGATCACCCAGGCGATCCGCCTGATCGGCGACGGCGCCCGCTTCATCGCGACGAACCCGGACGCGACCGGCCCCTCGCTCCAGGGCCCGCTGCCGGCGACCGGCTCGGTCGCGGCGCTGATCACCCGCGCGACCGGCGTCGAGCCCTACTACGTCGGCAAGCCGAACCCGCTGATGATGCGCTCGGCGCTCAACGCGATCGACGCCCACTCGGAGACGACCGCGATGATCGGCGACCGGATGGACACCGACGTCGTCTCCGGCCTCGAAGCGGGACTCGAGACGATCCTCGTCCTGACGGGCGTCGCGACCCGCGAGGCGGCCGAGCGCTTCCCCTTCCGCCCGTCGCGGATCGTCGACTCGGTCGCCGACCTGGTCGACGAGCTGCGCCCCGCCGACGCGGCGGTCTAAGCGGCGGCCCGCCGCGCCGCCACGAACTCCGCCAGCGCCTGCTTCCCGCCGCCGACGACCGGCGCGCCGTGCGCCAACAGCAGCACGTCGAAGTCCAGCTCGTCCACCAAGCCCTGGAAGACGTCGAGCAGGCCGGCGCGGACGGCCTCCGGGTCAGCGCCCATCAGGCGGTCGGAGACGAACGTGAGCGGTCCCTCGCCGTCGTCGGCGCGGATCAGGCAGTCGGCGAACGCGAGCGCCCCGGGACCGAGCGCGACGTGCAGCGCCGTCTCCTCGGGCGTCAGCGTCCCGACTCTGTGGGCGACGATCCCGGGCGCGACCTCGTCGCCGAACCGGAAGCCGCGCACCCGCACCGTCGCGTCCGCGAGGTCCCACAGGCCCGCCTGATTGCACGCCACCGAGCAGCCGAAGCGCTCCACGAACGGTGCGCTGTGCCGCACGTGGTGGCGGTTCGTCAGCACGATCCGCTCGGGCGCGTCGAGCTGGTCGAAGGCGGACAGACCCTCGACCGGCACCATCGGGTCGATCAGCGTGCGCGCCTCGACCACGTAGGCCGAGTGAACCGGCTGGTGGATCGTCTCGCGCATGGCGGTCCACGTGTAGAGGCCGGGAAGGATCTGGTCCATGGCGCTTGGATGCGCGGCGGCGCCCGATCTCAAACGCGCCTCCGCCGTTTGCGCCCCTCCCGGCCGGGCAGGACTGATCTCATGTCGAACCTTCCGATCTCCCCACCGTCCGGCGGCCTCGTGACGAGCGCCGGCCGCGTCGCGCACGACGTCGGCGCCGCCGCGCTCCTCGGCGGCAACCTCTTCGCCCGCGTCGCGATGCACCCGGCCCTGCGCAGAGTCAGCGAGCCGACCGAGCGCGGCCGCGTCACGAACGACGCCTGGCGTCGCTACGGCACCGTCAACGGCGCCGCCCTCGCGGCCGTGATCGGCGGCTGGCTGCTCGCTCGCTCCGACGAAGGCGGCAGCGGCGACCCCCTCGCGCTCGCCCGCGACGTGGCCGTCGTCGCGGTCACCGTGACCGGCGTCGCCTCCGCGATCGAGGGCGTCCGCTTCAACGCCTCCGAGCCCGACGGCGCCGTCTCGCTGAAGGACGGCAACGTCGCCACGCAGGAGGCGAAGCCGCGCGAGCGGCGGATGAAGCGGGTGCTGCGTGTGCTCGGCGCCGCGAGCCTCGCCGCCGACCTCGCGCTGGTGGGACTCGACGCCGCGCTCGCCGCGCGGGCGAGCACCCAGCGCCCGCCGCTGCGGCGGATCCTGCCCGGACGCTAGGGCTGCGAGAGGAGCCGCGCCCCCGCCGCCGGGACGACCACCGTCCCGTCGCCCGGCGACGCGATGCCGGGCGGCAGCAGCGCCAGCACGTGTCCGCCGAAGCCGCCGCCGACCATCCGCGCGCCCGCCGCGCCTGCCGCCTTCAGCCGTGCGACGGTCGCCTCGACCGCGTCGGTGGAGGCCGCGTAGTCGTCGCGCATGCTGGCGTGGGAGGCGTCGAGCAGTCGCCCGACCTCCGTCAGGTCGTCCTCCTGGAGCGCGCTGATCGTCGCCTCGACGCGCAGGTTCTCCCCCTGCACGTGGCGCACGCGGCGCCCGAGCGGCTCCGGCAGCCAGGCGAACGCGTCGGCCGGCGCGTCGCGCAGCGTGCCGACGCCGAGCAGCGCGCACGCCTCGGCGCACTCCTCGCGGCGGCGGTTGTAGCCCGAGGCGGAGAGGTCGTGGGACTCGCGCGAGTCGACCGTCACCAGCTGCCAGTCGCCGAGCCGCAGCGGGACCGGCTCGACCGCGAGCGAGCGGAAGTCGATCCGCAGCACGCGGTCGGGCTTCCCGAACAGCGAGGCGAGCTGGTCGAGCAGGCCGGTCTGCGCCCCGACCCAGTCGTTCTCCACGCGCGAGCAGATCCGCGCGAGCTGGCGCCGGTCGGCGTCCTCCGCGCCGGAGAGCGCGAGCAACCCGAGCGCGACCGACACCGACAGCGCCGCCGAGGACGACAGCCCCGACCCGCGCGGCACCGTCCCGCGGATCTCCAGCCGCGCGGCGCGCACCGGCAGCCCCGCCGCCGCCAGCTCCGCGACGAGCCCGCGGACGAACGCGCGCCAGCCGCCGTCGTCGGGGTGCTCGGGCGCGCGCAGGTCGAAGCGGTCCTGCTCCCCCTCGTCGTGGGCGAGCGCGACGACCTCGTCGCCGTCGATCGCCTCCGCTTCCACGGTCACGCCGTCGGCGATCGCGAACGGCAGGCTCAGGCCGTCGTTGTAGTCGGTGTGCTCGCCGATCAGGTTGACGCGGCCGGGGGCGAACGCGACGGCGCGCTCGCGCTCGGCGGTCATCCGGCCAGCAGCTCGCCGTCGGCGATCCGCGCCGGCCCCCGCAGCTCGACGTCGCCCTCGACGCGCACGCCGGCGCCGAACGTCACGTCGCCGTGGACGACGAGTCTCCGGCAGTCCGCGAGCGACGGCGGCCCGGACGGGAAGCGCGGCTCGAACTCGGGCACGAGCCGGTAGACGTCGGGGTCGAGCGCGACGAACGGCGGCGGGCCGTCGCCGAACGCCGGGACCATCCGGCCGTCGTCCTCCAGCGTCCAGGCGTCGGAGCGCACGACGAGCAGGTCGTCGGTCGTCTTGACCGGCGCGAAGCGGGTGCGCGGCACCTCGACGACGCGCGCGTCGGGGATCGCGCCGAGCGCGGCGCCCATCGCCTGCTCCAGCTGCAGCACCGCGGGGCTCGATCTGTCGGACGGGTCGACCGTCTTGCGGTTGACGATCAGCGGCAGCGGCGGGCCGCCCTCCTCGTCCTCCAGCATCCGCTCCAGCGCCCGCAGGTCGATCCAGAGGTTGTTCGTGTTGTAGTAGCGCCAGCGGTCGATGTCGCCGAACGACGGGTCGCCCTCCGGAACCTGCGCGCTCTCGCGCAGGATCAGCCGGTCGCCGCGCCGCGCGATGTGGCCGCCCTTGCGGTCGGCCGGCGTGCCGCGCACGACCTCCATCGCGAACGGCGCGCCCTCCTCGTCGAGCCAGGCGAGCACGCGCGGGTCGAGGACCGCGCCGAGGTTGTCGACGTTCGAGACGAACGCCCAGTCGTAGCCCTGCTCCCGCAGCGTCGCGAGCATCCCCGACGCGGCGAGCGAGACGTAGATGTTGCCGTGGCCGGGCGGGCACCACGCGAATCTCGGATCGGCCGGCCAGTCGACCGGCTCGAGCGTGTCGGCGAGCAGCTTCGGCTCACGTCCCTGGAGGAAGTCGGGCGGCACGTCGGAGGCCAGCTCCGGGTGCTTGGCGAGCGCCTCGAGCGACGCCTCCCGGGTCGAGAAGGAGTTCATCAGGACGAGCGGCAGCCGGACGCCGTGGCGCTCGCGCAGGGCGAGCACCTGTCGCGCGACGATGTCGAGGAAGCACTGGCCGTCCTTCACGTCGATCAGCGACTTCGGACCGCGCAGGCCCATGCTCGTGCCGAGCCCGCCGTTGAGCTTCAAGACGATCGCGCGGTCGAGCACCCGAGCGGCGTCGTCGGGAAGCGGGGGCAGCTCGTCGAGGCGCGGCACGTCGCCGACCGGCTCCAGCTCGTCGCTCGGGAGCAATCCGTCGTCACCGTCGACGAGCTGCTCGAAACGACGGCAGAACGCCGCGATCTCGACGGCAGCCGCGTCGTCGTCGCGCATCCGCTCGACGGCGTGCTCCAGCGCGGAGCGGGTGGAGGCGGTATCGAGCGTCATCGCTTCATTGTCACCTGAATGGACGCGCGGCACGCGCACCAGGCCGGGAATTCAACCATGGCTCAGTGCTGATGGCCGTGGTGAGCGTCGGGCAGCGCGCGGGTCGGCGCCGGAGCCGCGATCAGCGAGACGAGCGCCGTCGTCAGCGGGACCGACGCGAGCAGCGCGATCGCGCCGACGAGCGTCGCGATGATCGGCTCCGCGAGGTCCTGCGTGTCGAGCGCGTCGACGCCGCCGACCCCGCCGGCGTGCAGCACGAGCAGCAGCGGGAAGGTCGCGCCGACGTAGACGAGCACGAGCGTGTGCGTCGTCGCGACGAGGTGGTCGCGACCGACCTGCAGCGCGCCGCGGTACACGCCGCGCACGTCGAGGAGTGGGTTGGCGCGTCGCAGCGCCATCACCGCCGAGGCCTGCGTGACGGCCTGGTCGGCGAGCACGCCGAGCGCCCCGAAGACGAGCCCGGCGAGCACGACGCCCTGGAGCGAGAGCGAGCCGTTGACCTGCGCGAGCGTCTGCGACAGCTCGTCGGCGCGGCCGTCGAGTCGCGCGGCGCCGACCGCGACGCTGCCGAGCGCCGCCGCGAGCGTGAGGCTGCCGGCGATCCCGAGGATCGCCGCGAGGCTCGTGGCGCTGAGGCCGTAGGTCAGGCCGACGGTCACGAACATGACCGCGAACGCGCCCACCATCGCGACCGCGAACGCCGGCCGCCCATCTGAGACGGCGGGGACGACGAAGCTCGTCACGAGCCACAGGCTGATCGCGAAGCCGGCGAGCGCGAGCAGGCCGCGCCAGCGCGCGAGCACGACGACGAGGACGCCGAAGACGATCGCGAGCCACAGCATCGTTCCCCGCCGGTCGACGCTCGTGAAGGCGTAGCGCTCGCTGCCGGCGGCCGAGCCGTCCGGCACGCCGGTCGCGCGCTGGACCCGCACCGCGTCGCCACGCTTGACGGTCGGCGCGAGGTTCACGGGGCCGAGCGTGATCGTCTGCGGCGAGCCGCGATCAGGGCCGGAGCCGAGCCGCGCGACGATCTGCGCGCAGCGGCGGCCGGCGAGGTCGGGACAGGCGATCGTGCGCGTCGCGGTCACGTTCGCGCCGAGCGTCGGGCCACCGAGAACGTGCGCGCGGGCGGATGCGCCGGCGCCACCGTGCGGCCACAGCGCGACGAGGCCGATCGCGGTCGCGAGCGCGAGCAGCGCGACCGCGCCGATCAGGCCGCGGCCCCAGCGGGTGGAGGCGAGGCGGGCGGTCGGGGGCGCGGCGCGCCGCACCCGACCGCGCCCACGCAGCCACGCGGGCGCGCTCGGCCGCGGCCGCCGCCGCAGCGGCGCGGTCGCGTGCTCGACGACGCGCTGCTGACGGGCGCGGCGCCGCTCGGCGCGCGCACGAGCGGCGGCGTCCTGCTCGTCGGCCCACTCCTCGACGTACGCGAAGTCCGGTGGAAGGGGGACGTCGCGCTCGGCCATCGCAGGAAAGAGCTTCGTCCTCGCGACCACGTCTCCTGCGGGGGCGAAGACGGGAACAGTTCTCATTATTTGTAGGATGAGGACCGTGACCGGCCGCCTTCCCCTGTGTGCTCGCCGCGCGCTCGTCGCCCTGCTCGGGCTCGCCGCGCTCCTCCCCGCCGCCTGTGGCGGCTCCGGCAGCACGACCGCGACCGGGACGAACGCGAGCGGCGCGCCGGCCGCCTCCGCTCCCCCGGTGCGGGTCGTCGCGACCACGACGCAGCTCGGCGACGTCGTGCGCGCGATCGGCGGCGACGGCGCGACCGTGACGCAGATCCTGCAGCCCAACACCGATCCGCACGACTACGAGCCGCGTCCCAACGACGTGAAGGACACGGCCGGCGCGAAGGTCGTCTTCGAGAGCGGCGACAACCTCGACAGATGGATGGCGAAGGTGATCGAGCAGGCCGGCGGCTCGCCGACCGTCGTCGACCTCGCCGACGCGACCGTCGACCGCCAGCCAGGCGAGTCGAGCGGCCCCGAGGCGTCGCGCTACGACCCCCACTGGTGGCACGACCCGGCGAACGTCGAGGCGGCGGTCCCGGTGATCGCTGCCGCGCTCGCCAGAGCCGACCCGCGCGACTGCGCGACCTACGAGGCGAACGCGGCCGCCTACCTGAGACAGCTCCAGACGCTCGACGCCGGCATCAGCGCCTGCTTCGCGACGGTCCCCGCGAGCGAGCGCACGCTCGTCACCGACCACGACGCGTTCGGCTACTTCGCCCACCGCTACGGCGTGACCGTCGTCGGCGCGGTGATCCCCTCGCAGTCGACGCAGGCGCAGCCCTCCGCCGGCGACGTGGCGAAGCTGACGGCGCTGATCCGCCGCGAGCACGTGAAGGCGGTCTTCCCCGAGAGCTCGGTCAACGCGAAGCTGGCGAAGGCGATCGCGCAGCAGTCGGGCGCCAGCTCCGACCACACGCTCTACGGCGACACGCTCGGACCGAAGGGCTCACGCGGCGCGACCTACCTCTCGATGGAGGAGGCGAACGCCGACGCGATGGTGCGCGGCTTCACCGGCGGGGCGAGGGGCTGCGCGATCGCGGGGCTCTGACCCCCGCGCCCGCGGCGCCGCCTAGCGCGCGCCCGGCACGCCGCGGAACGCGAACGGCCCCGGCTCGCGGCCCGGCTGGACGAACCAGCAGGCGCCGCCGGCGTCGCCGGCCGCCCCCGCGAGCAGCTGGACGACCGTGTCGGCGACCGTCTCGGCCGGGAGCAGGTTGACGCCCATCTCGCTCAGCGCGTCGCGGATCGGGTCGACGATCGCGGTCTCGGCGAAGCCGGGGCAGATCGCGTTGAAGCGGATCCCCTCGAGCGCGAGCGCCGGCCCGACCGCCCGCACGAAGCCGACGACCGCGTGCTTGTTGGCGCTGTAGATCGGCTCCAGCGGCACGCCGACGAGCCCCGCGAGCGACGAGGTCGCGACGATCGCGCCGCGCACCGGCCCGTCGTTGGCGCGCAGCGCCGGCAGCGCCGCGTGGGTGCCGAAGACCACGCCGTCGAGGTTGACGCCCATCGCCCGGCGGTAGCGCGCGAGGTCGAAGTCGTCGCCGACGCCGCAGCCGGTCGAGATGCCGGCGTTGAGGAAGACGAGGTCGAGGCCGCCGCAGCGCTCGCGCGCGAACGCGACGGCGGCGTGGTTGGCCTCCAGGTCGGAGACGTCGATCGCGATCGCATGGCCGCCGATCGCGGCGGCGACCGCCTCGCCCGCCTCGCCGTCGAGGTCGGCGACGACCACCTCGACGCCGGCCTGCGCGAGCGCGAACGCGGTCGCCCGGCCGATCCCGCTGCCGCCGCCGGTGACGAGCGCGACCTGGTCGCGCAGGACGGTGAGGTCGACGGCGGCGGGCACGGCGGGCAGGTCGGGCACGGGATCTCCTGGGAACCGAGGCGGCGGGCTGCGCGGCACGCTAGCGTACGTTGGTACCCGCCGGTACCAGTTGACGAGGGAGCGCTGCCGTGACCCAGCAGACCGTGACGGAGCTGTCCTCGCCGCTGCCGCTCCCGTGCGGCGCGGTGCTGCCCAACCGGCTCGCGAAGGCGGCGATGAGCGAGCAGCTGGGCGACCGCGCGAACCGCCCGACGGCGGCGCTCGAACGGCTCTACGAGCGCTGGGGCGCGGGCGGCTGCGGCCTCGTCGTGACCGGCAACGTGATGATCGACCGCCGCCACGTCGGCGAGCCGCGCAACGTCGTGCTGGAGGACGACCGCGACCTCCCCGCGCTGCGCCGCTGGGCGCGCGCCGGCCACGCGCACGGCGGCCAGATCTGGATGCAGCTGAACCACCCGGGCCGGCAGTCGCTGCGGATCGCCGGCTCCCAGCCGGTCGCCCCGAGCGCGCACGCGGCCGCGATCCCGACCGCGACGACGCCGCGCGCGCTGACCGAGCCGGAGATCGAGCAGCTCGTCGCCCGCTTCGCGCGTGCCGCCGAGCTGGCGCGCGAGGCCGGCTTCGACGGCGTGCAGCTGCACGGCGCCCACGGCTACCTGATCTCGCAGTTCCTCTCTCCGCGCGCGAACACGCGCGAGGACGGCTGGGGCGGCGACCCGGAGCGGCGCCGGCGCTTCGTCCTGGAGGTCCTCCAGGCAACGCGCCGCGCGGTCGGGCCCGACTTCCCCGTCGGCATCAAGCTCAACTCGGCCGACTTCCAGCGCGGCGGCTTCAGCGAGGAGGAGTCGGCCGACGTGATCGCCGCGCTCGCCGCCGGCTCGATCGACCTGATCGAGATCAGCGGCGGCACCTACGAGTCCCCGGCGATGATGGGGCCGGCCGCCAGAGCCGCGCCGCTGCGGGCGAGCACGCGCGAGCGCGAGGCCTACTTCCTCGCCTACGCCGAGCGGGTCCGCGGCCGCGCCACGGGCGTCCCGCTGATGGTCACCGGCGGCTTCCGCACGCGCGCGGCGATGCGCGACGCGGTCGGCACGGGCGCCTGCGACGTGGTCGGGCTCGGACGGCCGCTCGCGCTCGTCCCCGACGGCGGCCACGGCCTGCTCGACGGCACGCGCGAGCGGATCGAGACCGGCAGCGCCAAGGTCGGGGTGCGGATGCTCGACTCGGCCGTCGACCTCTACTGGCACACGCGCCAGCTGCACCGCATCGGCGCCGGCCGCGAGCCGCGCCCCGAGCCCGCCGCCCGCACGCTCGCGGCGCTGCTGTGGGACAACGGCTGGGGCGCGCTGCGCCGCCAGCGCGGCGGCTGAGCCGTGCCATTTCCCGGTCGCATGGGTTGCGACGTGCCAGACCGGGAACAACGGAGTGCACCGGAGCCAACCGAAGGAGCACTGCCGTGGAGGAACGCAGATCCGTCCGCCGACCGGTGCGCTCAGCGGACCCCAACCTCTCGGACGAGGCAAACGCGCTGCTGACCGAGGAGCTGCGCGACGCGATCGGGGCCGACACCGTCGACCTGCCGGAGGGCACGCCCGATCCCGCCGGCGCCGGGAGCCACACGCACAGATCGTTCATCGGCGCGCTGATCGAGAACCGCATCGCGATCGGGATGACGTTCCTCGTCTTCGTCGTCGTCGGCGGGATCATCGCGCTGATCACCCACAGCGTCTGGATCCTGGTCGCCGCGATCCTCGTCCACTGGGCCGCGACGACGATCTTCACGACGACGATCCTGCGCGCGACGGGCGAGCTGG
>JAATFK010000694.1 GCA_015655225.1 Solirubrobacterales bacterium
CCGCCATCCTCCTGATCGTGATCGCGATCCCCTTCCTCTCGATCCGCCTCGGCTCCTCGGACGAGGGCAACGATCCCTCCAGCACGACGACCCGCCAGGCCTACGACCTGCTCGCCGAAGGCTTCGGCCCAGGCTTCAACGGACCCCTGCAGCTGGTCGCGCAGGTCCCCGACAAGCAGGCCGAACAGGGCTTCGACCGCGTCCTCGCCGCCGCCAAGAAGACCGAAGACGTGGTCGCCGTGACGCCGGCGACGGTCATCCCCGGTCGTGACGGCCGCGCCGCGGTCGCCACCGCGAACGTGATCCCGGCCGGGTCGCCGCAGGACGCCTCGACCACCGACCTCGTCCACCGCCTGCGCGACGAAACCGTGCCCGACGCCACCGCCGGCGGCGGCCCCAACGTCCTGGTCGGCGGCCAGACCGCGATCTTCGAGGACTTCTCCGGGGTCCTCTCGCAGAAGCTGCCCCTTTTCATCGGCGTGGTCGTCCTGCTCTCGTTCCTCCTCTTGATGGCGGTCTTCCGCAGCGTCGTCGTACCGGCGATGGCCGCGATCATGAACCTCCTCTCCGCCGGCGCCGCCTTCGGCGTGATCACCGCGGTCTTCCAGTGGGGCTGGGGAGCGTCGCTGATCGGCATCGACCGCACCGGGCCGATCGAGGCCTTCCTCCCGGTGATGGTGTTCGCGATCCTGTTCGGGCTCTCGATGGACTACGAGGTCTTCCTCGTCAGCCGCATCTACGAGGAGTGGCACAAGCGCGAGAACAACCGCGAGGCGATCGTCCACGGGCTCGCCGCGACCGGTCGCACGATCACCGCGGCGGCCGCGATCATGATCCTCGTCTTCGCCGCCTTCGTGCTCGGCGGCGAGCGCGTGATCAAGCTGTTCGGCGTCGGGCTCGCGAGCGCGGTCCTGCTCGACGCGCTCGTCGTCCGCTCGATCCTCGTGCCGTCGCTGATGATGCTGACCGGCAGATCGAACTGGTGGCTGCCGGGCTGGCTCGAACGGATCATCCCCCACCTCAACGTCGAGGGCAGCGCCGGCGAGGACGACGAGGTCAGGCCGCCGCGCGACCCCACGCCCGTCGGGACCCCGGGCTAGCAGAGCAGCCCGGAGTCCCGCGGCGCGCGGCGCGCGGTCGCGCTCAGACCGCTCTCGTCTTGAAGCGGAAGCTGAGCGTGACCGTGCGGCCGTGGCGCGGGATCAGCTTCACCGCGACCGCCTGCGTCCCGCTCGCCTTCAGCTGAGCGCCGGTCAGCCCGGCGCTCAGCGCGTGCTGGCCGCTGAGCGTCTTGCCGTTGAGCGCGAAGCGGGCGCGCGTCAGCGTCTTGCTCTTCGCCTGCGTGACGACGAAGCGCAGCTTCGCGGTCCCGCTGATCTTCGCCGGCACGACCGGCTTCACGACGACCTTCGCCCCGTTGACCTTGGTCGTGCGGGCCTTCAGCGCGCCGACCACCTGGCGTGCGTTGCAGCTCGTCGCGACGTAGTTCTGGAAGCGGAAGCTGCGCTTCACCGTCGCGGTCTTGCCGTTGCCGCTGATCGTCGCGGTCAGCGTGTGCGTGGCGGTGTGGCTGAGCGCCGCCGTCTTCAGCGTCGCCTTCGCGTGGCGGGAGACGACCTTGCCGTCGAGCTTGTAGACGACCTTCGTCAGCTTCGTCGCCTTCGCCGTCGTCGCGAGCGCGATGTTGCCGCTGCTCGCCGAGGTGGTCGCGTGGAACGACGCGACTCTGGTGCCGAGCTTCGCGCTGGAGGCGCGAACGAAGAAGCCGTGGTGGTAGGTCGCGACGCAGCCGGCCGCCAGCTTCGTCACGGTCCAGGTGAACGTCTTCGCGGGGCCGGGAACGCCGGCGACGACTTGGCGCACGGAGAACGTGTGCGGGCCGGCGGCCAGGCCGGTCAGCGTCGTCGTCCCGTCGCACGCCGTGAAGGCGGCTCTGTCGAGCGCGCATTCGAGCGTGGCGCCGGGGGTCGTCGCGCCGTAGACGAACGTCGCGGACTTGAGCGGCGTCGAGGAGGGCGGCCCGTCGTCGACGACGGGCTCCTCCCCTCCGCTGGTGCCGACGCCCCCGTCGTCGCCCCCACCGGTGCCGGAGCCGCCCGTGCCGCCCGTGCCACCGGAGCCGCCGCCCGTGCCGCCCGCTCCGCCGGTCCCGCTCGTGTCGCAGGGGTTGCCGGAGACGCCCGCGGTCGCCTCGCCGAGGACGAGGTGGACGCCGCCGTCGGCGCCGCTCAGCACGGTCACGTCGACCGCCCGCTGCGTGACCGAGCCGGTGCCCGTGATCGTCTCGTTCAGCTCGACGTCGGCGATCCCGCCAGCCGGCAGCGTGACCGGCCCGCTCGTCGTGATCGGCTGGCCGCCGGCGATGCGCAGCCCGACCACGTTCGAGCTGGACTGCGGCGTCGGCGTCGTGCCGGAGCAGGTGTAGCTGGCGGACGCGCTGACGGCGTCGGCGGTCAGGCCGAGCGTCGAGGCGAGCACGCTCGGGTTGGCGACGTCGGCGCCGGCGGAGCCGCCGCCGGCCGCGTTGGTGGTCGTCGCGCTGACGGCGCCGCTCGCGGTGTCGAGCACGGTCGCGAGCGCCGCCGGGGCGTTCGCGACCGCCGCGTGGTCGGTCGCGCAGGGGTCGCCCGCCGCGTTCGCGACGGTCGGCTCGGCGTCGAGCAGGCCGAGTGACGGCAGCCCCTCGACGCGCAGCGCGCTCGCGCGGCAGGTGAAGTGGTCGCCGGCCGCGGCCCGCGCCGAGGAGGGCGCCAGCGCCAGCGGCGCGAGCACCCCCGCCAGCGCGGTCGCGGCCGCGAGCGGAACGAACGCGAGTCCGCGCCGTGTGGCGCGGACGTCGATCGAGAACTGCAGCATCGAGAAGCCTCCTTGCCCAGGCCGGTCTCCACCACCGCATCCCTGCAGCAGTGGCCTGGTGCCCTGTCGGTGTCCG
>JAATFK010000094.1 GCA_015655225.1 Solirubrobacterales bacterium
ACGTGCTGGCGGTCACGGAGCTCGACCAGCACGACGAGAGTCCGTTCCCCGACTTTCCCGGCGCCACGGTTCAGTTCTCCTTCGTTCGCTTCCTCGAGGAGCAGCCGTGGTCGGTCGGCGAGGTGGTGCTTCCGGCGTCGCTGGCACCCGCTCGATGGGATGGCAGCACGAGCGTGTTCGCGGCGATCGCCGCGGAGCACGGACTGGCGACCACCCGAGCCGAGCGCGTGTTCGGCGCCAAACCGGCTGACTCGGAGGAGGCCGCGCGGCTGAGCGTGCCGGTCGGCGCCGCGCTCCTCGATCTCCGTGGCTTCAACGTCGATCAGCGCGGGCGGACCGTCGCGACGGTCGCGCATCGCATCCGCGGTGACCGCGCCGAGTACGTGGTGCGGGTTGCGCCGTAGCGAGCGAGTGCGCCGCACGTGATCTCGACCCTCGCTTCAGCCGAGTTGCTGGCCGCCGGGGTCGCCGCCGGCCTGATCGGATCCGCGGGCGGGATCACCTCGCTGGTCTCCTACCCCGTCCTGCTCGCGGTCGGGCTGCCTGCCCACGCGGCGAACGTCGCCAACAACGTCGCGCTGGTCGCCTGCTGGCCAGGATCTGCCCTCGGCTCCCGGCCCGAACTGCGCGGCAAGGGGCCGTGGCTGGCTCGTTGGACCGGGGTCGCGGTCCTCGGAGCGTCCGCCGGCGCCGTCCTGCTGCTCTGCACGCCGTCGCACACGTTCGCTCGGGTGGTGCCGTTCCTCGTCGCGATCGGATCACTGACGTTGCTGTTCGAGCCTCGCCTCAGAGCGCGGCGCGAGCGACGCGCGGGCGGGAGTCACACCCCGGCGCTGGCAGCCGGGCTCGTCCCGCTGTCGTTCTACAACGGCTATTTCGGCGCCGGTTCCGGCGTGATGACGCTGACGCTGCTGCTGGTGCTCGTCGACGGCAACCTGATCGGTGCCAACGCGCTCAAGAACATGATCATCGGCGCCGGCGTCATGACGTCGGCCGCGATCTTCGTGCTCTTCGGCCCGGTGCACTGGTCGGCCGCGTTGCCCCTGGGGCTGGGGATGCTGGCGGGGAGCCGCATCGGGCCGACCGTGGCCCGGCGGCTTCCGCTGGACGTGCTGCGGTGGCTCATCGTCCTGTTGGGGATGGCCCTCGCAGTCGACCTGTTCGTCCATCCCAGCGCCTGAACGGAGCGCGCTCAGGCGCCGGCGGCCTCACGCTCGCAGCGGTCGCGAACCGTCTGCAGCTCGGCTTCCACGACGGTCATCTGGGCGTCGATCGCGCCGGGATCGGTTCCGGCGGGGAACTGGAGGGTGAACAGGAGCTCGCTGCCGTCGAGGTTGGGCACGACGCGCATGAACGCTCCCTGGCGGCGGTCCGCTGGGTTGAGCAGGTCGACGGTGCCGTGCTCGCGGGAGGCGCGGATCGCGATCGTGAAAGCGGCGTCGCCACTCCCGATGCGCCAGAGGTCGCCGTCGACGGCGGTCTCGGTGGCGAAGTTCGGCGCCCATTCGGGGAGGTTGTGGCCGTCGGCGAGGTAGGCGACGACTGATTCGGGACGGGCCGCGATGGAGACGGCGCGCGTCTCCGCTTGGTGGAGCGTGATGGTATGCATGATCAGATGATATGCGTATGTAGACTATCTGTCGAGCAGTAGGATCTCCTCATGGAGGACGACGACCTCGGCGCACTGCTCGCGCGCGTGACGCGGCGCGTGATCGATGAGGAGCGGCCCCTCCTGGCCGACCAGGGCCTTTCGATGTGGGGCTACATCGTGCTCTCGTCGCTCGCTCGGGCGCCCGCGCAGACACAGCTCGCCCTGGCGCGGTCGATCGGCTACGACAAGACCCGCCTCATCACGCTGCTCGACGGCCTCGAGGCGGAGCGCCTGCTCTCGCGGACGCCGGACCCAGAGGATCGTCGTGCCCGCGTCGTGCGGCTGACCCCGGAAGGCGAGGCTCGCCACAATGCCGCCCGCCGCGCGATCCGGCGGATGGAACGGCGGCTGCTCGCCGGCCTGGACCCGGCCGACCGCGCCACGCTGCGACGCGTGCTCGCGGAGCTGGCCGGCCCCGCGTCGTAACGCCGGGCGCCCGATCAGGGCCGGCCCGCCTCCAGGATCTCCCGGCGCCGGGCGAAGACGTCGGCGGCGTGGACGTCCTGCGCGGTCCACGACGCCGCGCGGACGGCGACCCGCGTCCGGTACCTGCGCATGATCTCCCGGTGGCGCGGGAGGGCGACGAACCGCCGCAGGTCCTCCTCGGTGGTCCACACGGAGAGGGAGCCGCCCTGGCGACGGCTGACGTCGAGGTAGAGCGACACGCCGATCGCGCCGGGCATCGCCCACCAGCCGCGCCGCAGGCCGAGCCCGTCGCGGGCGATCGCGGGCAGGTCGCGCAGCCGGTGGGCGGTGAACTCGGTGAGGCTCACGACGACCGCGTCGTCGGTGCGAGAGGCCGCCCCGGGCTTCATTGCCGTGCAAATTATACGCATCTGTAGATCATCTACATATGCCGATGACCTGTCAACCTATCGCGGCCGGTGACCAAGGACAGTATGGGCACCCGGACTACGTGAACCACAACCGCTTCGCCGAGCCCGGCCAGGCCGGATCGATCGGGATCTCCCAGGCTTTCCTCGACGCGTTCGAGGACTTCCGGGTGGCTCACCACCCTCGAGGTGTTCCACCGGATCGGCGCGATCCCACCACTCGCGGGCTGGGCCTCTAGGTCTCGCGCCGTTGCGTCGCTCTCGGCGATGGCTCCCAGAACTCGTCGATCTTGGTCGCGTCGCGACGGCCGAGCCTGCGAGAGCAGGCCCACAGCTCGACCGGCTCCTCGCCCTCGTTGCGGTGCGAGCGCGGCGTGCGCGCCGCGACCCGGACCGCTGATCCCTCCTCGACCCGGACGACGTCGTCCCCGAAGCGCATCGTGAGCGTGCCGCGCGCCACGATGTAGAGTTCCTCGATCTCGTCGTGGAAGTGCCCGGTGCCTTGCTCGAAGTCCGAGTGGGGCGGCACGCGAATCAGGGTCACCGCGAGCTGCTCGCACCCGAGCGCTCTCGTCAGCGAGCGGAACTCGCCCGGCACGCCGCTGCCCGCGTAGGCGTCCTCGACGTCGTCGGCATCGACGACCGCGTACCCATCTGACATCTGCCGCTCCCCTCGTTCGATCACCGTGACACGCATTCCCGCCCGATGCCGCTCCCATGTGTCGCGAGTGGCGCAGCGCTGGCCGAAGGAGCATGTGGCCGGCGCTCCCCGCCAGCCGCGACCCGCTCGGGTCGACGACGGCCACGAGCGGTCCGCCAGATTTCGCAGGGGGAACGCGGCGGATAGCCGAAATGGACGACGGAGCGGCTTCCGGAGATACCCGCAGTCGGCGGCCGTGGCGAGCGGGCTTGGACCACGCGACGGATCAGCGTTGCGGTCATGAACACCTACTTGGTGGTGTTTGGACTGCCCGCAACAGACCGTCCGACGGGCGATTGCGACAGCCAGACCACCGCGCGAACACCCCGCTAGCATCGCCCGCCGTCCCTCGCCCGCTCAAGGAGATCCAATGCCCGAAACGTTCCTGCAGAAAGCGCTGACCCAGAAGAGACCCAACACCTCCGCCTCGCCGCTGCTCTTCATCTTCATGATCCCGGTCCTCGGGCTCGTCGGCCTGCTGGTCTGGCTCTCCGCCGACCTGACCTGGGTGGTCGTCGGCGTGGCGATGGTCGCGCTCGCCGTGATGACCTTCGTCGTGATCCTCACGATCACCCGGCTCACGAGCGACGATCTCCTGGACGACTAAGCCGCGGTCCGTTCCCTCGACAGCGGGAGCTGGTTCTCCGTCGCGCGGCGCCTGCCGCTCAGCCCGCGCGTCCCTGCCGCTCCCCCGATTTCTCTCACGCTGCCCCATCCGAGCGCGAGCACCAGAGTGTCGCTCGCGCCTTCCAGGTGCGACTAGGGCAGGAGGGCGTTGCCGAGACGGCGCCAGTATCGGACGGCGGACTGGCCTCGCT
>JAATFK010000691.1 GCA_015655225.1 Solirubrobacterales bacterium
CCGACCGCGTGATCGCCGACCTGCTGGGGATCAAGAACGTCGCCGACGCCTGCCCCGAGGGCGAGGGCATCTCATAGCGCCGGACGGTCGCTCGCGGGGGCCGCGCGACGGCGCTCCCGCGGGCGCGATTCCGTCCGGTCCGGCGGCTAGCGTGCCTGCCCGTGCTCGCCCCGTCGATGATCCCCACGATGCCTGAGATCGAGGAGCTGCTCGACCTCAATGCCGGCCTCGTCGGCGCCTCGACCGGCTACATGACGGAGCTGCGCGACGACTGGCCGCGGCTCGTCGCCGAGGCCCACGCGCTCGCACCCGACGTGGTCGAGCTGTCGGCCCTCTGCGGCGCCGAGCTGCCGGGCCTGGCGGCCTTTCTGGAGCATGGCTGGGAGTCGCCGTTCGCGCGCGTCTCGGTCCACGGGCCGTCGAAGGGCTGGCACGACGGGCCACGCCCGCTCGTCGACCTGCTGCTCGGGCTGCCCGACGTGGTCGAGGGCGTCGTGATGCATCCGGAGACGCTCGGCGACGCCGCCGCGTTCGCGCCGCTCGGCGGGCGCCTGCGGCTGGAGAACATGGACAACCGCAAGCCCGACGGCCGCACGACCGACGAGCTGGCGCGCTACTTCGAGCAGCTGCCGGAGGCGCGCTTCTGCTTCGACGTCGCCCACGCCTGGCTGCACGGCGCCGACATGCGGCTCGGCCACGAGCTGCTCGACGCGTTCGGCGACCGGCTGGTCGAGGTGCACCTCTCCTCGATCGATGCCGACGGCTCGCACGTGCCGCTGCGACCCGAGGACGTCGACGCCTTCGCGCCGGTGCTGGAGCGCTGCGCCGGCGTGCCGTGGGTGCTCGAAGCGCCGCTGCCCGCCTGAGCGCGCGGTCGCGCCCGCGTGGCGCTCAGAAGATCCCGTAGCGCTGCGTCGTGGCGGCCAGCTCGGGGCCGTAGAGCAGCGAGATCAGCCCACGATCGAGGGCCGCGCCGAGCGTCGCGATCTGGCCGAAGCGCTCTGAGGCCTCGGCGGCCGCGCGACCGTCGATCGCGTTCAGCTCAGCGCGCACCTCGCCGTCGTCGATCAGCTGCGTGAAGGCATCGTAGGCGTCGAACGTCGCGGCGCCCTCGACCAGCTTGCCGTAGCGCAGGAACGCGTCGGCGACGCGGTCGGTCGGCGGCAGGGCGAACTGCGCGGCGAGGAACTCCGGGATCGCGGCGGCGGTCAGCTCGTGACAGCGGAGGATCGGGAGCAGGCCGCTGGCGAACAGCAGCTTGCGCGAGGTCCGCAGCTTCGCGTTGCGCAGCCCCCACCCCTGACCGTCGCGCTTGCGCACCTTCGCGACGAAGTCGACGCCGATCGTGCGCCAGTAGCGGACGACGTCGTTGAGCAGGAAGCGCGGCGGGCGGAAGTCCTTCACGGACGAGTCCCGCAGGTAGTCGTCGATCACGTCGCGTCGCGCGCCCGCGAGCACCTCCGGGTGGCACGCCGCGAGCGATTCGAGCAGCAGCAGCATGCGGCGCGTCAGGTTCGTGTTCGTGTCGTCGTCGAGGCCAATTCTCTCCAGCAGGTCGGCGGAGAAGACGACGCGCGCGAAGATCCCCTCCTGCCCCGGCGCGCTGAAGCCGCGCGGATCCCGGGCGAAGCGCGTCGCGACCTGCTCGACGGTCGGGCGTGGCGGCCGCGCCTCGTCGCGCGTCCCGCGCACGAGCACCATGTAGTCGTCGTCGGAGCTGCTCGTCAGCTCGTGCCGGCCCCACGACCCCATCAGCACGACCGTCGCGTCGGGGTCCACCGCGAGGTCGGCGAGCAGCGCGCCGCGCTCGGCGATCCGCGCGGAGGTCCGCTCGCGGGCGGCCATGAGCGCCGCGAACGTCCGTCCGGTCTCCTGCTGGAGCTGATCGAGCGGTGTGGCCATGGACGGTCGCACGCGGATGCCACGGGGTTCGGGGGCGACGGTCGTGGTCCTCTGCGACGCTTGCCCGATGACGCCCGGTCCCGTCGCCCCCGCTCACGCGGCCCGGCTGGAGGAGCGCTTCGGCGCTCCGGCGGCGCGGGAGTGGCTGGCAGAGCTGCCGTCGCGGACGGCCGTGCTCTGCGCGCGCTGGTCGCTCACGCCCTGCGGAGGGTTCGCGGGCGGCTCCACGTCGGCCGTGTTGCCCTGCCACGACAGCGAGGGCCGGGCGGCGGTGCTGAAGCTGACGCCCGACCCGCGCCTGGCGGTCGCGGAGGGAGACGCGCTCGCGCTCTGGGGCGCCCCGGCGGTGCCGGCCGTGTGGGCGCGCGACGACGCGGAGGGCGCGCTGCTGCTGGAGGCGATCGGCGACGGGCGGACGCTCGCGGATGGGGAGGTCGACGCGGCCGCCAAGGTCGAGCGGGTCGGCGGCGACGGGCACGCGATCGTGGACGGCGCGGCCGCCGAGGTTCAGCGGACCGGCGGCGGCGGGCACGCGGTCGTGGACGGCGCGGCCGCCGAGGTTCAGCGCGTCGGCGATAACGGGCGCACGCTCGCCGCCGACGCCGCCGCCCCCGCGGAGCTCGAGCGCGTCGGCGGGCTGCTGCGCGCCTTGCGCCACGCCCCGGCGCCCGGCTTCCCTTCGCTGCGCGAGCGCGTCGACTTCGTCTTCCACCTCTGGCTGCGCCGGCGCGAGGCGAGCGCGGCCGCGCGGGCGCTCGTCCCCGCCGGCCTGCTGGAGCGCGGGCATCAGCTCGCCGCCACGCTGACGAGCGACGGCGCGGTCGCGCCGAGGCTCGTGCACGGCGACCTGCACCCGGGCAACGTCCTCGACGGCGGCCCCGCCCGCGGCCTGGTGGCGATCGACCCGCGCCCGTGCCTCGGCGACCCGGCGTTCGACGCGGTCGACTTCGCCCTCCCACGCGCAGGCCGCGCGGGCGACGCGGAGGCGCGGATCGAGGCGCTCGCCGTCGCGGCCGACCTCGACCGCGAGCGACTCCGCGCGTGGTGCGTCGCCTTCGCCGCCCTCGCGGCGGTCGCTGCGGCGCGGCGAGGCCCAGACGCCGCCATCGCCCCGCTGCTCGCCCTCGCCCGCGAGGCGCCGCCGTGAGCCCCGCCGGCGTGCGTCGGCGCCGATCTGTGCGGTTCTCGGTGTCGGAGAGACACCGAGAACCGCACACGTGTGGCGACTCAGTCGAGCGGGATCAGCGCGCCGTTCTCGATCTCGGCTCTGCCGGGGCCCGCCTCGCCGCGGCGCAGCGACAGGACGAGCCGGATCACGACCGCGTGGCAGACGAGCAGCGCCGGCTGCGGGCCGGCCTCGGCGTCGGCGACCGCCTTCATCACGCGATCGCCCTGCTCGTAGAACGTCTCGCCGCCGGGGAAGCCGAAGTCGGGGTCTCCGTCGACGAACGCCTGGAACGCCTCCGGCGCCTCGGCCTGGATCTCCACGAACGTGCGGCCGGTCCAGTCGCCCGCGTCGGTCTCCATCAGCCGCTCGTCCCACTGGATCTCCAGCCCGGTCGCCGCCGCGACCGCCTGCGCCGTCTGCCGCGCGCGCCGCAGCGGGCTGGCGCGCAGCTCGACGAAGCCGTGCCCGACGACGCGCTGCGCCAGCTCCTGCGCCTGGCCGAGGCCCGTCTCGTCGAGCGGGATGTCGCGCTGCCCCTGGAAGCGCCCTTCCTTGTTGTAGGCCGTCTGGCCGTGCCGCGCGAGGTAGATCACCGCCCGCAGGATACGGTCCCGCCCTCCCGCGCGCCCGCGCCCCGGCCCTCAGCGCGCGCCGGACGAGTCAAGAGACATGCACGTCTGGCAGCTGGCGCGAAGCCTCGCTCTGGAAACATCGTCAACCGGCGACGCCTGGCGCGACGACGCGCACCGCGCCCCGCGCCCGCAGGCCCAGGCCGAGCGTCCGCGTCAGCAGCATCGCGACCGCCATCACGATCAGCGTGTCGGTGATCGCGCTGGAGGTGACGTCGTGGTCGCGCATCCAGGTCGCGAGCTGCGGCCCGAACCAGTGGACCGACCCGTAGGAGAAGGCGCTGCGCGCGCCGATCACGGCGATCCACAGCAGCCAGTAGCCGACGCCGGCGCGGCTCACGGGCCGGCCGCTGCGCGCGTCCGTGTGCACGGTCATGAGGCTGCTGGCGAGGAGGCCGAGGAGGATCCCGGCGACCGCGCCGGCGATCTCGATGCTCAGTCCGACGCCGGTCGTCTCGATCGCGCCGAGGTAGAGCGGGACGATGCCGGCGGCGAGCAGCAGCGGGCGCAGGATGCGGAAGCGACCGATCTTGCGACGCGGGCCGAGGTCGGCTTCGAGCACCGCGAAGAGGACGAGCGCGTTGACGATGAGGGCGCTGGTGAGCATCTGGGACCGGCTTTCGGATCGGAGGAGCGGACCCGATCGATGCTTCCGCTCGGGGCGCCCGCCGTCGTCGGCCCAGGGGTCGGTTCGCGGGTCGGACGCGCCGCGCGCCTCATCCCGGGATCAACCCGCGGATCGACCCGCGGGTCGATGTGCGACGCGACCGCCGCGCTTAGCGTCGGTGGCACCGAACCGCCCGAGTCAGGAGCCCCGCCATGTCCCCCGTCCTGGAAGTGATCGCCGTCGTCGCGATCGTCGCCTACGTGATCGTCCGCCAGCTGCAGGGCGAGCCGCTGCGCGGCCGCCGGCTGCTGGTGCTGCCGGTGGTGCTGACGGTGATCGGCGCCGTCGACCTCGGCGGTCATGGCTCCCACCCGGGCGCGACCGACGTCGCGCTGATCGCGCTCAGCGCGCTCGCTGCTGTCGCGATCGGGCTGCGGCAGGGGACCGTCATGCGGCTCGAGCGGCGCGACGGCTACCTTTGGGGCCAGATGCCGGCTCATGGCCTGTGGCTCTGGTGCGCGCTCCTCGTCACGCG
>JAATFK010000302.1 GCA_015655225.1 Solirubrobacterales bacterium
AGGCGCTCCGCCGCACGATCGCGGCCGAGATGGGCTTCCTGATGCCGCAGGTGCGCCTGCTCGACAACCTGCAGCTGCCGCCCAACGGCTACGCGGTGAAGGTCAAGGAGGTCGAGGCGGGGACCGGCTCGGTCTACCCCGCCCAGTTCATGGTGATGGACCCCTCCGGCCAGCAGGTCACGCTGCCGGGCGTCCACACCGTAGAGCCGACCTTCGGGCTGCCGGCCACATGGGTCGACGGGTCGCTCCGCGAGGAGGCGAACATCCGCGGCTACACCGTGGTCGACGCCGCCACCGTGCTCTCGACCCACCTCTCCGAGATCGTCAAGGCCGCAATGCCGGACCTGCTGTCATACGGCGAGGTCGCGAAGCTGCTGAAGGAGCTGCCGAAGGACCAGCAGAAGCTGGTCGAAGACCTCATCCCGAGCCAGATCTCGACCACCGGCGTGCAGCGCGTGCTGCAGCTCCTGCTCGCCGAGCGGGTCTCGATCCGCGACCTCGGCGCCATCCTCGAGGGGATCGCGGAGGCCGTCGCCTTCACCCGGGCGCCGGCGCAGATCGTCGAGCATGTCCGCTCCCGGCTTTCGCGCCAGCTCTGCGCGCAGCACCAGTCCTTCGGCGGCTACGTGCCGCTGATCGCGCTATCGCCGCAGTGGGAGCAGGCCTTCGCGGAGTCGATCGTCGGGACCGGCGACGACAGGAGCCTCGCCATGGCCCCCTCGAAGCTGCACGAGTTCATCGCCGCGGTGCGCGACCGCTTCGAGGAGGCGGCGAAGATCGGCGAGAGCCCGGTGCTGCTCACCTCCGCCGCCGCGCGGCCCTTCGTGCGCTCCATCGTCGAGCGCTTCCGCAGCCAGACGACGGTGATGTCCCAGAACGAGGTGCATCCCCGCGCCAGGCTGAAGACGGTTGGGAGCGTGTGAGGCCTAGATCGCCTGGTGGTCCTTCCTGACGAGCTCGACGACCAGCGCCGCGGCCATCACGGCCGGAGGCGCGAGGAACGCTAGCTCGCGCAGGACGGTGAAGGCCAAGGCGCCCGCGCCGCAGCCCGCGGCGAAGGCGACGAGGCTGAGCGCCATCGGGCCGAGCCGCGTCCGCGCGGCGGCCCGCCTCTCGGGCGACAGGCCGAGCGCGAGATCGGCGAGGTCGACCATCACTTGCGACGTCGTGCCGGTCATGGCGGTGGAGGGCGGAAGCTTCGTCAGCCGCACCCGGTGCACCGCGTTCTGGATCGCCATGGCGGAGACCAGCGTCCCGCCGGTCGCTAGCGCCGGCCAGGCGTCGCCGTCGGGGAAAGGCCCGAGCCGGACCGCGAGCGCGGCGCCGGCCGCGAGCAGCGCGGTCTGCAGCGCGAACAGGATTCTCAGCGCCGGCCAGCCGGCCCGGTCCATGGCGATGCCGAACGCGCGAGAGATCAGGATCACGAGGCAGAATAGCGGCAGCGCCAGCAGCTTGGCGAGCACGCCCGACGTGCCGAAGGCGAGCGCCGCGCCGAGCGTGACGAAGTTGCCAGTGACGTGCGTGGTGAACAGGCCGTGCAGCGCCAGGAAGCCGGCGGCGTCGACATAGCCGGCGTTGAAGCTCAGCAGGGCGAGGAGAACGAGCCGCATCGCGCCGATGAGGCGCCGCGCGGACGGCCCGCGTCAATCATCGACGAACGTCAGCAGCCCCGGTCGCGCCACGAGCGGCGCCGATCGGCAGGCCGTCGGCGACGGCGAGGCTGTATTCGACGGCGAACCGCGCCCGCTCGAGCTCGTGCAGCGTGGCGAGCGGCAGGGCGTTGGCCTCGATCAGCCAGATCCTGTCGTCGTCGTCGAGCGCGAGGTCGACGCCGAGCTCGGAGATCACGACGCCCGGCTGGCCGTCGAGCGCCCGGGCGACCGCGAGCGCCGCCGCCTTCGCCTCCTCGCAGATGTCGCCGGGCGGGCGCGCCCGGCGCTGCTTCACCGCCCGCTCGATCTTCCCGTAAAAGCCCTGATTGCTGACGGAGTAGCCGATCTCGCCGACGGTTCCGCTCGCGTTCACGAGCCGCCACTCCCCACGCCCGTCCTTGTGGACGTCGACCCGGATGTGGAAGGCGCGGCCGTCGGGCGTGACCGAGCGGACGTAGTCCTGCACGAGGTAGGCGCGGTACGACGTCCGTCCCGCGATCTGACGCACGACCGCCTCGACCGCCTCGCCGAGGCCGCACACGACGGTGTCGAGGTCGCGGCGATAGGCCCAGGCGTCGCCCTGCGGGATGATGAAGTGGACGCGCTTGCCGCGGCTGCTCTCGGCAGGCTTGATCACGGCCGAGCGACGCTCGCGAAGCCAGTCCGCGATCGCCTCGGCCAGGCCCTCGTCCGGCAGGGCCCGTTGCGGGATCAGATAGCGCTCTACGGCCGAGCCCATCAGCCGGTCGTGCAGCCCGAGCTTGTCGGGCGCGGCGGCCGCGATGACCGGCCGCACGCTCCTCAGCCATTCGAGCGTCCGCGCCGCGGCCTTCAGGACCGGCGTCGCCCGTACGATCAAGACGTCGGGAAGGCCGCGCCGCTCGCGGCGCCATTCGCCGTCGCGCCAGACGTGCGCCTGGACCTCGCAGCCGCCCGCCTCGCAGCCGTCGGCCGGCATAATGCAGAATTCCGCGCCTTGGAGCGCGGCCTCCGCCAGCATCGCCCTCAGCCGCAGGGGCG
>JAATFK010000386.1 GCA_015655225.1 Solirubrobacterales bacterium
CGACCTCGTCTCCTACAACGAGAAGCACAACGAGGCGAACCTCGAGGACAACAAGGACGGGACCGACGACAACCGCTCCTGGAACTGCGGCGCCGAGGGCGAGACCGACGACCCCGACATCAAGGAGCTGCGCCGCCGCCAGCAGCGCAACTTCCTCACGACGCTGCTGCTGTCGCAGGGCGTGCCGATGCTGCTCGGCGGCGACGAGATGTGCCGCACGCAGGGCGGCAACAACAACGGCTGGTGCCAGGACAACGAGATCTCCTGGTTCAACTGGGAGCTGGACGACGACTGCCAGGGGATGCTGGAGTTCACGAAGCGGCTGATCGCGCTGCGGCGCGCGCACCCCGTGTTCCGCCGGCGCGACTTCCTGCTCGGCCGTGACCCCGACGGCGGCGTCCCCGACTCGTGGTGGTTCCGGCCCGACGGCCGGCGCATGACCCAGCGCGACTGGGATCGCGACGACTCCCACGCGATCGGCCTGTTCCTCAACGGCGACGCGATCCCGTACCTCGACCAGCGCGGCGAGCCGATCCGCGACGACTCGTTCCTGCTGCTCGTCAACTCGCACCATGAGGAGATCGACTTCATGCTGCCGGCACGCAGGTACGGCGGCGACTGGACGATCGAGGTCTCCAGCGCCGACCCGACGATCAAGGCGGGGGACCAGACCGTGCAGGCGCGCACGCCGCTGAGAGTGATCGCGCGCTCGCTCGTGCTGCTGAAGCGGATCTCGCCCGACCTGGAAGCCGGCCCGGGGTGAGCCTCCCACGCGCGACCTACCGGCTCCAGCTGGGGCCGGAGCTGCGCTTCGCCGACGCCGAGGCGCTCGTGCCGTACCTGCGCGACCTCGGCGTCAGCCACCTCTACCTCTCCCCCTCGCTCCAGGCCCGCAGCGGCTCGACGCACGGCTACGACGTCGTCGACCCGACGCGGCTCTCGGAGCCGCTCGGCGGGGCGGCCGCGTTCCGCTCGCTCGCGGCGGCGGCGAAGGCGGCCGGGATGGGGATCGTGCTCGACATCGTCCCCAACCACATGGGGATCGGGCCCGAGAACCGCTGGTGGAGCGACGAGAGACTGCGCGCGAAGTTCTTCGACCTCGACCCGGTCACCGGAAAGTACCGGCGCTTCTTCGACATCGACGACCTCGCCGGCCTGCGCCAGGAGGATCCCGAGGTGTTCGCGACGACCCACCGGACGGTGCTGTCGCTCGTGCGCGAGGGCCTGGTCGACGGGCTGCGGATCGACCATCCCGACGGCCTCGCCGACCCCGCCGGCTACCTGCGGCGGCTGCGCGAGGAGGGCGCCGAGCACGTCTGGGTCGAGAAGATCCTCGAAGGCGACGAGCACCTGCGCCGCTGGCCGGTCGAGGGGACGGTCGGCTACGAGTTCCTGAACGACGCCGCCGCGCTCTACGTCGACCCCGCCGGCGAGGCGCCGCTGACCGCGCTCTACGCCGAGCTGACCGGCGAGGAGCGGCCGTTCAGCGCGTTGGCGCTGGAGGCGCAGCTGGAGCAGGCGCGCGGGCCGTTCGCGCCCGAGCTGGAGCGGCTGCAGCGGCTCGCCCCCGAGCTGGACGGGCTCGACGAGGCGCTCGCGCGGCTGCCGCTCTACCGCACCTACGTCGAGCCTTGGAGCGGGCTCGTGGTCGAGGAGGACCGGGCGGCGGTGCGGGCGGCCGGGATCGACGGGCCGCTCGCGGAAGCGCTGCTGCTCGCCGCGGGGGATGGGGTTCCCGACGAGTTCGTCACGCGCTTCCAGCAGACCTCCCCGCCGATCACGGCGAAGGGGATCGAGGACACCGCCTTCTACCGCTACCTGCGGCTGCTGGCGCTCAACGACGTCGGCGGCGATCCGGCGCGCTTCGGCCTCGACGTCGAGAGCTTCCACCAGCGCACCGCCCAGCGCGCGGGGCGCTTCCCCCACAGCCTGCTGACGACGCAGACGCACGACACGAAGCGCAGCGGCGACGTGCGCGCGCGGCTCGGCGCGCTCGCCGGGATGGCGGCCGAGTGGCGCGAGGCGGTGCTCGGCTGGCAGGAGCTGACGGCGTCGCTGCGCAGCGACATCGGCGGGCGCGAAGCCCCCGACGGCAACGAGCAATACCTGATCTTCCAGACGCTCGTCGGCGCGTGGCCGATCTCGCGGGAGCGGCTTGCCGGCTACCTGGAGAAGGCGCTGCGCGAGGCGAAGGTCCACACGAACTGGGCGCAACCGGACGAGGCGTGGGAGGCGGCCGTGCAGCGGTTCGCCGCCGGGCTGCTGGAGCACCGTCCGTTCCTCGACGCGTTCGAGCCGTTCGCGGCGCGCGTCGCGGCCGAGGGGCGGCGGGCGGCGCTCGGCCAGCTGCTGCTGAAGCTCACGGTCCCCGGGATTCCCGACCTCTACCAGGGCGACGAGCTGGAGACGCTGTCGCTGGTCGACCCCGACAACCGCCGACCGGTCGACTGGGAGCGGCGCCGCGCGGCGCTCGCCGGCCTCCTCGACGGCAGCGGGCCGACCGAGGAGACGCGCAAGCTGTTCCTGATCCACCGCGCGCTGGAGCTGCGCGCGCGGCGGCCGCAGACGTTCGCCGACGGCGACTACGAGCCGCTCGACGCCGGGCCGGGCACCGTCGCGTTCGCGCGCGGCCGGGCGGTCGTCGCGGTCGCGCCGCTGCGGCACGCGAGCAGCGCGACGCTGCTCGTCCCGACGCACCTGGTCGGCAGCTGGCACGACGTGCTGACGGGGCAGCGCCACACGCTCGCGGGCGGGACGCCGGTCGGCGCGCTGGTCGAGCCCTACGGGGTCGCGCTGCTCGAACGCGGGGAGTGAGCGCGGGGCGCCCCGGCCCGCGCGCGGCCGCCGCGCGCCCGCGCCGCGGCGCGACGGCCCGCGCGGCTCGGCTCGGCTCGGGCGGCGCGCTCAGGCCTCGTCG
>JAATFK010000110.1 GCA_015655225.1 Solirubrobacterales bacterium
CGAGCGCCCGCTCGTGCGCGTCGCGCATCCGCTCGATGCGCGCGCGGATCTCGTGCTGGGGTGTCGGCGCCGGCTCCCGCGTGCGCTGGTCGAGCCCCCGTCCGAGCCGCACGACGACGGCCGGCGGCCCGACGGCCGTCGCCGGCTCGGCGTCGTCTGGCTGCACGCTCGCGGCGAAGCCGCCCCGCGGCCACCGCGGGGCGGCCGCGGCGCCGCCGTGCGGCGTCCACGCCTGCGACAGCAGCCACGCGCCGTCGCCGCGGCGGTGGACGCGGTCGTCGCGCGCGAGCCGCTTGATCGCGAGGCTGACGGTCGGCCGCTTCGCGCCGACGAGCTGGCCGAGCGTGCCATGCGTCAGCCGCAGCGGGACGATCACGCCGTGGGCGGTCACGCGGCCCCAGCGCTCGGCGAGGAACCACAGCAGCGCGTGCACGCGGTCCTCGACGCGCGGCAGCTGGCAGATCGCCCGGTGCTTCGCATGGCGCGCCGACTGGCCCACGACGCGCTCGAAGAGGTCGGCGACCAGCTCCGGCCAGGCGCGCGCGGAGAAGAGGAAGGCGTCGTCGATCAGCGCGACCGTGCTCGGCTCCAGCACCGACCAGCGCACGTCGATCGCCATCAGCTCGGGCGCGCCGTCGGCCGGCACCTCGATCAGGTCGCCGGGACCGAGCAGCTGGGCGGCGGCGACGTCGCCGAGCAGGACGTCGCGGCTCAGCAGGCCATCGAGCACCAGCAGACCGGCCGGCCGCGCGGCGCGCGTGGCGACGCTCGACGGGTCCCAGGCGCCGCGCCGGATTGAGACGGCCGCGACGCGCGCGTGCTGCTGGGCGGCGCGCAGCCGGTCCGGCGACAACCGCCGGCCGAGGTCGGGGTCGTGGTCGAGCAGGCGGACGAGCTGCTCGGAGGCGGGCTCAGGCGCGCTGGACACACGTCAAGGCTATACCTCTCCCCCGCGGCGTCCAGCGGCCGCGTGGACCGCCGTCAGCGCCGCGGCTGGCGGTCGACCGCGACGGCGGTCCGGCCCATCCGCGCGAGCGCCCAGTCGGCGGCGGGCGCGTCCGTCACCTCGAGGTCGATCACGCGACGGTGCCGGGCGAGGCAGCGGGGGCAGTGCTCCATCGTCAGATACGGCGCGCGCACGCGGACGGCCAGTCCACAGCGGGGGCAGCTCAAGTACGTCACATCGATGCTCCGGGTTCTGGTTCTCGTGGCACGAGGGAGCATAACCCCGCTATCGGCCGCGACGAGGCAGAGGTTGAGCAAAACCTGACTACTCGACAAAGCTGGCGCGCCATGGCAGACCGCGCTCGGAGGTTGGGATCCGCCCGTTTGCGGGTAGCGAGCGGTCGAGCCCTTGAACGCGGACGCCGACATCCTCCTTCCTCCCACCCCCTCGGGCGCCGTCCCCGGCGGCGTCGAGCTGCTCGTCGCGGCCGACCAGGACGCGCCGCTGCTGGCCCGTCACGCGGCCGGGCGCGCGCTCGCGAGCTGGACCCGGGAGCGGCGCGAGATCGCCCTGCTGGTGATCTCCGAGCTGGTCACGAACGCCGTCCTGCACGGCAGCGACGGGCCCGCCAGCGTCGTCTCCCTGTCGATCCGGCGCAGCGGCCGCGCCACCCGCATCGCCGTCCGCGACCCGTCCGCCCACGGCACCGCGCCGGACGTGGGCGAGCATCCGCACCCCGGCGCCGGGGCGCGGTCCGGCTGGGGCCTCGCGATCGTCGGGGAGCTGACCGACCGCTGGGGGACCGAGCAGGGCGCCGACGGCACGACCGTCTGGTGCGAGCTGGACGACTGACGCGGCCGCCCGCGACGCGTTCGCGCCGGGCGTGCCCTTGGCCGATGCGCCATGCTTCCGCCTGTGGGCGAGCGGCGCGGGACGACGGACGACGACGAGGCAACCCACTCCGGCAGCCAGCTGGCGGAGCGCTACCGGCGCGCCGCGCTGGCGTACGTCGCCTCCGGCGCGGACGCCGACCTGACGCCCGCCTACGACCTCAGCCGCGAGGCGTCCGAGGGCCAGCTGAGCCTCCTCGCGCTGGCCGAGGCGCACGCCGCCGCGATCGCGGAGGGCGTCCTCTCCGAGCGCGACCCGGCGCGACAGGCGCTGGCCGCCGCGCGTGCGGCGACGTTCCTGCGCGACAGCCTCGCGAGCTTCGAGATCGCCCGCCGCGGCTACCTCGAGGCGCACGAGGTGGCGCGGCTGGAGCACGAGCACGCCCGTCAGCTGCAGGCGATCGCCGAGGTCTCGGCGGCGCTCAACGCCTCCCTCCCGGTCGCGGACGTGCTGGAGCTGGTGACGGCGGAGGCGCGGAACGTCCTCGGCGGCCGCTTCGCGCGCGCCCGGATCGACGCGAACCCGACCGCCGGCGCGACCGGGACGCCCGAGCTGAGCGCGACCTCCGGCGACGCTCCGCCGACCTCGGCGGAGGAGGCAGTGCGGCTGCGGGCGACGCTCTTCGGGCGCCGCGGCCTCGCGATCGGGGAGCTGGAGGTGTTCGCGCCGGACGAGCCCGAGCCCGGCGACGAGGCGATCCTCACCCAGCTCGCGAACGTCGCCTCCGCCGCGATCGCGAACGCGGAGCTGTACGGCGCCGAGCGCGAGATCGCGGAGACGCTGCAGGGCAGCCTGCTGCCGCGCGAGCTGCCGCGGATCCCCGGGCTCGACGTGGAGGCGCGCTACGTCGCGGCCGGTGACGGGATCGTCGTCGGCGGCGACTTCTACGACCTCTTCCCGCTCGCCGTCTCCGACGGCTGGGGGATCGCGCTCGGCGACGTCTGCGGCAAGGGACCCGAGGCGGCGGCCCTGACCGCGCTGGTCCGCTACACGCTGCGCGCCGCGGCGCTGTGGGAGCCCGACCCGGTGCGGGTGATGGAGCTGCTGAACGGCGCGATCCTCGAACAGCGCACCGACTACCGCTTCTGCACCGCGCTCTACGGCAACGTGCGGGTCGGCGACGACGGGGACGGCAGCGCGCGGGTCGGGCTCGTCAACTGCGGGCATCCGCTGCCGCTGCTGCTGCGCGCCGACGGGACGGTCGAGACGGTCGGGTCGCACGGGACGGTGCTCGGCGTCGTGCCGGACCCCGACCTCCATGTGGACCACGCGAGGCTGGCGCCGGGCGACCTGCTGCTGCTGTTCACCGACGGGATCACCGAGGTGCGCCGCGGCGGCCGTGAGGTGTTCGGGACCGAGCAGCTCGTCGCGCTCGTCGCCCAGCTCGCCGGCAGCTCGGCGGCGAAGGCGGCCGAGCGGGTCGAGGACGCGGTCCTGACCGCCTGCGGCGGCCCGCCGCACGACGACCTCGCGCTGGTCGCGCTGCGCGTGCCGCAACCGCGCGAGGCGGCCGCGACTCCTCGCTAGAATCGGGTCGATGAGACTCGAACTGTGGTCGGACCTCGTGTGTCCCTGGTGCTACATCGGCAAGCGCCGCCTGGAGGCCGCGCTCGCCCGCTTCGACCATCGCGACGACGTGACCGTCGCGCTGCGGAGCTTCGAGCTGGATCCGAGCGCCCCGGCGCGGATCGACGTCTCGCTCGCCCAGCTGCTCGCCGACAAGTACGGCGGCTCGCTTGCCGACGCCGAGGCGAGACAGGCGCAGATCACCGAGCTGGCGGCGCAGGACGGGCTCGAATACCACTTCGAGCGCGCCCGTCACGGCAACACCTTCGACGCGCACCGGCTGCTGCACCTGGCGGCCGACCACGACGTCGAGGACGCCGTCGCCGAGCGGCTGCTGACCGGCTACTTCCGCGACGGCCTCGCGATCGGCGACCCCGCCGCGCTGGCGGACGCGGTCGCCGAGGCGGGACTTCCCCGCGCCGAGGCCGAGGCGGTGCTCGCGGGCGACCGCTACGCCGACGCGGTGCGGCTTGACGAGCAGCGCGCGAGCGCGCTCGGGATCCGCGGCGTGCCGTTCCTCGTGATCGACGAGCGCTACGGCGTCTCCGGCGCCCAGTCGGCCGACGTCTTCCTGGAAGTGCTCGAAAGAGCCTGGGAGGAAAGCGCCGGCGTCACCGCCTAGGGCGCGTTGGGCGCGGGGTCCTCGTTGTCGCGCTCCTCGGGGACGGGATCGCCGTCGCCCTCGTAGTCGGTGTCGCTGTCGAGCGGCAGCGCGTCGTCGTAGATGTAGTCGGGATCGTCCGGCGGGTTGCTGGACTGCGCGTTGCCGAGCGAGCTCTCGCCGTTGCCGACGCGGTCCGCTCCTGAGTGGGAGGAGGTCATGGACCGAGGGTACCCTTCCGCGCCCCTGCGTCAATCGCCGCGCGCCGGGGTACGTCGCCGGCCATGCACGCAATCGCCATCGAGCGCTTCGGCGGCCGCGAGGAGCTGCGGCCGATGGAGCTGCCGGACCCGCCCGTCGGTCCCGACACGATCCTGATCCG